>JANPFJ010000441.1:0-1008 GCA_031423355.1 Gemmatimonadaceae bacterium
CGTTCAACAGTAGATCGCGTGAGGTCGACGATATTCACCGATTTCGTGCCCATCATTCCCGACCTTGCTCATCTTGGTCCATGTTTTCGCTGGCATCGTCGGCATTTCGTTACACGCGGAAACGGCCACTTTTCTGCGCCCGACCTCGACGAGCTCCGAGCCCCGCATCCCGGCAGAGCCAATCCAGCTCGCGTGAATCACCAGATCGCCGCACGTGGCTCGTTAACCGGACGGTCGGCCCGGACCGGTGTCGCGTTTCACGTCCTCACGGTCCGAGGATTTGCGGCCGCGAAGGAGTGCATGGCGCCGTCGCTGGGTTGGCGCATGAGGCATCGGAAGTACGCAGCAGCAAGACACCGAGACACCTGTGAGACACCAGCACGAAAAAGCCCCGATCGGCATGTTCGCCAATCAGGGCTAAGTCGTTGATTTATAAAGCAAGCGGGAGACGGGACTCGAACCCGCGACCTTCAGCTTGGGAAGCTGACACTCTACCAACTGAGTTACTCCCGCAGTCATACCACCTCACCTGCGAACATCAATCCTACCGCCCCACCCCACCCCCCGCAACCGATTCCCCTCGTACGCCTGGGAACCCGAGACTGCAGACCGCGACCCGCTCAGGCAGCACCACGACCGCGCCGTAAACCACCGGCCCGATACTCCGTCCCCACCCCCTCCCGCACCAACCCCACCACCGGCGTGCGATTCAGCGCCGACGCCACCCGGTCCAGCGTCGCCAACGTCGGATTCGCCCCGCTGCGCTCCAACCCTCGCACCACGCGCGCCGACATGCCGAGGCGCTCCGCCAGATCCTTCTGCGTCAGCCCCTCCTCGACCCGCGCCCGACGGAGCAGGATGCGCAGCGCGACAGCGGTCGGCACCACCGGAACCAGGATGCTGCGTGACCCGCGGGGGGCTCGTCGGACCGCGCGCGGTTCGGGCACTGAATCGCCGGCATCGAGCGTGGCATCCAGCCACCCGGCCAGCGCATCAGTCGCCATCGGC
>JANPFJ010000442.1:0-15709 GCA_031423355.1 Gemmatimonadaceae bacterium
GAAGTCAGGCCGCCTCGGCGGCGTGGCGCTGGACGTCTACGAAGAAGAAGAGGGCATCTTCTTCGAGGATCACTCGGACCGGGTGCTGCAGGATGACGAGCTGGCGCGACTGATGACGTTCCCCAATGTGCTGATCACCGCGCACCAGGGGTTCCTGACCCACGAGGCGCTGGCAGAGATCGCGCGCGTCACGCTCGAGAGTGTGTGCCGCTTTCGCGATGGGCTGCCGCCCGTTGAGGACCGTGTCGTGATGTGAGGGGATTCCGCCGGCGCTGGCCGGCGTCACCACCAGAAGACTGAGGAAGACCACTGTGCCGAAGCCATCCAGCACTGCCGCCGCGCCGGCGCGCGCTTCGACGCGCCCGCATCACAAGCGCGGCCAGGTGGCACAAAGGAACGGGCGTTGCCGAATCGTGCTTACCGGTGGGCCCGGGGGCGGAAAGACTACGGCTGCCGATCTCTTCCGACGCGAGATCGGTGCGCGCGTGGTGGTGGTTCCCGAGGCTGCCACGATGGTATTCTCGGGCGGATTTCCGCGCTGCACCGAGAAGCATGGCATCCTGGCGGCGCAGCACGCCATCTACCATGTGCAGCGCAATCTCGAGGACGTGCAATCTTCGCTGTACCCGGAGCGTATTCTCCTCTGCGACCGTGGCACGGTGGACGGCGCGGCCTATTGGCCGGGTGCACAGCACGCGTTCTTTGCCGGGCTTGGTACCACGCTGGAAGAGGAACTGGCGCGTTACGATGGTGTGATCTTCTTCGAGAGCGCGGCGGTTGGGGGGATCAGTATCGAGGGCGGAAATCCCGTACGCAACGAGTCCATGGAACAGGCTGCGGCGCTGGACGGACGGCTTCGCCGCCTCTGGGGGCAGCATCCGCGATTTGTTCTGGTGCGGCACGATGACTCGTTCTTCAGGAAGATCAGCTTCGGCCTCGCGCAACTCGACGCCATGGTTGCCGAGCTCGCAGCCAGGCGAAGCAGTCTGGCGCCGCGCAAGCCCGCCCGCACGCGGAAGGGGTCGTGAGCGCGCACGGTGCTGCTCCAGATAGCCATCCTCTACGTTCCGGTCCTGAACCGGACTCGAGAAAGCGTGTCAGGTGAACGACGACACACTCGGGGTACAGAAGCACTTAATGTCTGTCAGAACCAAGTGTGTCGCAGTCGTCACCCCGATGAAACCAGCGACACCTCGCGTTGAATCCTGAAGCTGGCCCAGTAGATGATTCCGATTGCAATCGTGCCGATTCACGCACCGTCCATTGCGCCTGCGCAGGACTCACTGCTGACCATGGCACTGTCTGCCTCGATTGTGCGAGGCGAGAACAGCGCACTGCGCTGGCCGAACTTCTCTGACGTGTCTGGCATCCTTGTCGTGGCCTACGGCGAAGAACAGTGGACGCTGCGCTGGTCGCGCGCCGGCCATCCCACGCCGAGTGCCCTTCGCCTGCTGGCGGCCCTGCAGGGCATCGCAGCACGTGGGCTCGATCCGCGGGACTACGACGTCAGTGGTCTCAGCGCACTCATGGACAGCGGCCTCGTGACGACCGCACGTCAGGTGGCGTTTGATGTGATGATGAGCGTTGCAGCGGCTCGCGCGCTGCACTCGCTTCGGTTTGGCCGCATCGATCCCATGGATGCGCACGCCGACCTGCGCCTGCCGGAAGACGCGGTCGATATGAGCGCCGCCTTTCGGTCCCTCGCCACGTCGAACGCGCCCGATACGGAGCTGGACGCTGCCGAACCGCCGTACGTGCACTACGCGCTGCTGAAGCGGGCGCTCGGTCTGTACCGGGAACGGGCCATTACGGACACCACAGCGCGAGCGCTCGTGGCCAGAATTCAGCTCACGCTCGAACGCTGGCGCTGGCTGCCGCACCAGTTCAGCACCGAGCCGATCATTGTGAACATCCCCGCGTTCCGGCTGTACGCGCTGTCGGCAAACAACGATCGTGAAGCAGACATGCTGCGAATGGATGTGGTGGTTGGCAGTAGCTACGATCATCGTACACCCGTGTTCAGTGACGTCCTGGAGTACATCGTCTTCGCGCCGTACTGGGACGTTCCGCAAAGCATTGCGATGGCTGAACTGGTCCCGATCGCGCGTCGCGATCCGCATATTCTTACGGTCAATAACTACGAAATTCTCAACACCGCGGGACGAGTCCTGGCGCCGACGGCTGCTGCGGTAAGGGCGGTGAGCACTGGGACCGCACGCATCCGTCAACTGCCCGGCGGGGCGAATGCGCTTGGACGCGTGAAGTTCGTGTTCCCGAATGAGTTCGATGTGTACCTGCACGACACACCGGTGCAGGCCGCCTTTCAGCGCACGCGGCGCGATCTCAGCCACGGGTGCATTCGTGTTGCCAATCCATTTGCACTGGCGCAGTTGCTGCTGCGATCGGTGCCAGGATGGGACTCGACTGCCATCGCTGCCGCGATGCAATCGAAGGAACCACGTCGTGTCGACCTGCCGAACCCCGTGCCTGTCCACATCATCTACGCAACCGCCATCGCCCGCGAAGACGGAACGGTGCAGTTCCACGACGATATTTATGGATTGGACAAGGAGTTGTCGCAGCTGCTGAGTCGCGGGTATCCGTACCGGATGTCGCTCCATTGAGGTGCCGCCGGCGTTGACATCCGGGGCGGGCGAAGGCTTTCGGACAGCGTTCGCTGGCGCGTCAAACAATCAGAGTGACCGTTCGCGAACCCTTCCGCACCCGCACTTGGGCGTGTGACGACCTTCCCCGAAATTCACGCACGGTATCCGCAAGCATGATCCGAATCGCGTTCGCCATCCTGATCACCCTGCACGGACTGATTCACCTGATCGGCCCGGCCAAGGCCTTCGGGTGGGCCAACGTCACGCAGCTTCGGCAACCGATCTCGCCCGCCAGCGGCATGCTCTGGCTGCTGGCGGCCATCCTGCTGATCGGCAGTGCGGTTGCGGTGGCGATCACGGCCCGATGGTGGTGGTACCTCGCGCTGCCCGGCGTTCTCCTCTCCCAGTACCTGATCATGCAGGCCTGGGGGGACGCGAAATTCGGCACCCTCGCCAACATCATCATCGCGGTACCGCTGCTCCTGCTGGCACTCGATGCGCGCGTCGGAAGTTTTCGTTCACGCTTTGCCAGTGACCGCGCCGCGCTGCTGGCCCGACCGGTGCGACCAACGCCGCTCGTGACCGAAACTGACATCACGGTGCTCCCACCGTTGATGCAGACCTACCTTCGGCGCGTCGGCGCCGTTGGTCGGCCGCGGGTGCGAAACATGCGAGTCGCCTTCGATGCCCAGATGCGCAGCAGCGCGACCGCGCCCTGGATGACGTCGATCGCCTCGCAGTACGAATTCTTTGACCCGCCCGCGCGCCTGTTCTACATGAATGCCACCCGAGCAGGTATACCGTTCGACGTCTACCACCGCTACGTCGACAGCGCGGCCACGTTCCAGGTCCGCATCGCCAGCCTCATTCCGATGGTCGATCAGAAGGGGACGGCGATGACCAAGGCCGAAACCGTGACCCTGCTGAACGATATCGTCGTCATGGCGCCAGCCGCAGTGCTCGATCTGCCGATCACGTGGGAGACGCTCAGCCAGCAGAGCCTGCGCGCCACGTTCAGCAATGCCGGCTACACCGTCTCGGCCGAGCTGACCTTCGATGCGGCAGGTGATCTCGTCGGTTTCATCTCCAATGACCGATGGCAGGTCACCGCGACCGCCACCACGAAGTTCCCCTGGTCGACGCCCATCTCCGGCTACGCGGAAGTGAACGGCATTCGGATCGGTACCAGGGGTGATGCGAACTGGATCGAGCCGAGCGGTGAGTGGACGTATGGCCGGTTCACCATCAGGGAGATTCAGTACAACGTCGTCAAGTGAACGCGCCTGATCACTCACCTGCCTCTCGCGCAAACCCAGCCGGCACGATCAGTGTGGCACCGGCGCGCCGAGAGGTCAGGACGTGCCACCCACCGGCTCCACGATCATCGAGTGCTGGCGCCCATCATCAATCAGCTCGATCGTTCCGCCAGAGATCGTGACGCCATCGAGTGTCACCTTCGTGCCGCGCGAACTCAGTGCGTGCGGTTCGCGGACGTCGATCAGGTAGTGCGCTGTACCGAAGCGATATGTGATCCGATAGTCCGGCCACGACGCCGGTACGCATGGCTGTATCCGCAGCGTGGTACCGACCTTCGTGAAACCCAGCAGCGTTTCGACTCCCACGCGATACATCCAGCTGGCCGAGCCGGTGTACCACGTCCAGCCGCCGCGCCCCAGATGCGATGGCGACGTATACACATCCGCCGCAACCACGTATGGCTCCACCTTGTATCGCGCCACAGCCTCGGCTGACGCCGTGTGCGTGAGTGGGTTGAGCATCTGGAACAACTCGAAAGCCCGATCTCCATCGCCTCGCATCGCCGTCGCCAGCACGGCCCAGAAGGCGGCGTGGGTGTACTGGCCTCCGTTCTCGCGCACGCCGGGCAGGTACCCCTTGATGTAGCCGGGGTCGGAGTCATGGCCGTCAAACGGTGGCGTCAGCAGCTCGATCAGGCGCGCATCCTCACGCACGAGTTGTGCATCCATTGCAGCCATTGCCAGCGCCTGCCGGTCGGGGCGACCCGCGCCGGAAATCACGCTCCAGCTTTGCGCGATCGAATCGATCTTGCATTCGACACTCGACGCCGAGCCGATGGGCAGACCGTTGTCGTAGTAGGCGCGGCGGTACCAGGCGCCGTCCCAGCCGGCGGCCTCGGCGGCCAGCGTGTAGCGATCGCCCCAGTAGCGCATGTGGGCGGCTTCGGCATCATCGTGACGTGCGTCGGCGTGCACGGCGAAGGAGCGGAGCGTGCTGGTGAGGAACCATGCGAGCCAGACGCTTTCGCCTTTACCCTCCGCGCCGACGCGGCTCATGCCGTCGTTCCAGTCACCGGTGCCGATCAGTGGCAGGCCATGCTGTCCCTCGGTGCAGGCACGGCGCAGCGCGCGGCGACAGTGCTCGTAGATGCTCCCATGCTCATCCGTCACGGTGGGCAGATCGTAGATCTCGTGCTCGTGTGGTGCCAGCTGCCGCATGGTGATGAACGGGACGTACACGTCGAGGATCGCCCGGTCACCGGTGACGGTGATGTACCGGTCCACCACGAAGGGCAGCCAGATCAGATCGTCGGAGAACTTGGTCCGGACGCCGCGCCCGCTGTGCGCATGCCACCAGTGCTGCACGTCGCCCTCGACGAACTGTCGTGCTGCAGCGCGCAGGATGTGTTCACGCGCCATGGCGGGTTCGGCGTACAGGAACGCCATGCAGTCCTGCAACTGATCGCGGAACCCGTACGCGCCGCTGCTCTGGTACAGCCCCGTTCGCGCCCACATGCGACACGAGAGTGCCTGGTAGAGCGACCACTTGTTGACCATTGCATCGAAAGTGGCGTCGGGCGTGGTGACCGTGATCACGCGGAGCCGGTCTTCCCATGCGACGACGGACGTGGAGACGGCGCTGTCGGCAGCGGCCGCGCCTCGCAACGACCCGAGTGCCAGCCTCGCCTCGGCATCGCTCGGCGATGCGCCAAGCACGACCGTGATGAGCCGCGACTCGCCCGGCGCGAGGGTCAGACGCATTTGCAGCGCCGCGCAAGGATCGAGATCCACGCCCGCGATGCCATTGAGGTCATCGTCGCGCAACGCCTCCGGTGCGGCATGATGGCCGTTCCGGCCAAGGAAGCTGAGCCGATCAGCCGTGAAGCTGGTCACGGGTTCGCTGGTCGCCAGATACGCCGTCCAGTCGCGGAACATCGGATCGAAGTGATTCTGCGCGAAGATCGCCCCGTGCTCGGGCACGAATCGGGTGTGTACCTGAAACTGCGTCTCGTCACGCCGCGCACCCAGCGTCCATTCGGCGAATGCCGTCAGGCGCAGTCGACGGGTGCGCGCCGAAGCATTGGTGACGCGCAGCACGGAGATCTTCGCGGCCAGTTGCTCGGGAACGCCGAGTCGCAGGTGTGTCCGGATCCCGTTGTGCTCGTGCGCGAAGGTGGAGAACCCCGCCCCGTGCGTGACACGATAGTCATCGTTGCCATCCACCGGCGCCGGTGTCGCTGACCAGAGCTCGTCATTCTCCTCATCCTGCAGGTAGATCGCGTCGCCGACCGGATCGGTGATCGGATCGTTCGACCATGGCGTGAGCCGGTAGAAATACGCGTTCTCGGCCCAGGTGCACCCCGACCCACGTTCGGAGACGGTGAATCCCCCGTGGGGATTGGCGATCACGTTGGCCCACGGCGCCGGCGGCAGACGACCGTCACCGAGTTCGATGCGATAGTTGCCGTCTGCATCGAGGCCTCCGAAGCCGTTGGCCAGCCGCAGCGGGCGATCATCGTCGGTGCTTTGCGTACTCTGCGACTGTGCGCTCCTCGATCGCGAAAGGAGCGGGGCCACGAAGGGGAGTAGTGCGGAGACGATGGTGGCCAGCGGTCCGCTGCGTTCCGTCATGTCAGGCACGAGCGCCACGGTACGTTCACTGGCCCGCGTCGTCACGCGCGTCGGGCTCTCCATTTGCACGTCGATTGCGCGCGATTCGGCGTATGCCAGTACCCGAGCCAGTGACCGTCCGTCGCAGGTGATCTGCATGCGCGCCGTCGCCGAGAGCATCAGGAAGTCTTCGACGCCGAACAGTTCGCGCCGGCGGATGAAGGTTCCACCGGAGCGGTCGATGAGTGATGCGTCGTTGGCAGCCACCATCGCCTCCATGATTCCGTCGCGCAGCACCTGCAGGTAGTCGTGCGGCCCTGCGTTGATGACCACCAGATCCACCGTCAGCCCGCGTCGCTGCCAGTATCGGTGTGCGGCGAACAGCTCGCGCAGTGTCGGGAGTCCGTCGATGCTGTCGATGGACGCCAGCACGATGGGGTTGTCACCCGAGATGCCGTGCGCCCAGAGCAGTGGCTGCGACCCGCGATTGCGCCGCAGTTCATCCTGCGGTGGTGCGAGTGACCCGCCGAGGTAGAGAAGTTGCGCCGCAAGCTCCTGAAAGACGGCGGCATTGGCTTGCGAGATCCCCAGTTCACGCAACTCGATTTGGGTGGATGTCCAGGCGAAGTCGTGTGCGCGCTGTGCCGCATGTGAATCGGGGTAGCGGCCGGCCAGCTCGAATGCCGACTCGCGTGTGGTGGCGACGAGCGTCGTGAACGCGACCGTCACGCATTGTCCCGGCGCAACGCTGACCCGTGTGCGCAATGCGAAGATCGGATCGAGCACCGGCCCGGTGGTGCCGGACAGTGCGCCACGGGATGTCATGACCGCCGGATTGCGCACGCTGCGACCGCGGCCGATGAAGCGTGCCCGGTCGGTCTCGCAGCTCACACTGCCGATGCGATCACGGCCCGCGTCGACGACGTGCACGCACCAGAGTCGCGGATCGGCGGGCGAGCGGGGACGTCGCGTGGCCGTGATGGCGGTGCACCAGCCGTGCCACTCGGTTTCGACGAAGAGATTGGAGAACGCCGGATGTGCCAGGTCGGCGCCCTGTGACGTCATTGCGACTTCACCATAACTCGTGAGTTCGATTTCGTGCGGCTCACGGCCGATGTTGGTGAGGGTGATGCGGCGTACCTCGGCCGAGTCGGCGGGAACGACCGCGATCTCCGTCCGCGTCTCGATATCGCCGTCCTTGCGATGCAGCGTGACGCGGTCGGAGGCGAGCCAGGCGCGCCCCTGCGTCGCGGGCTCTCCAACGGGCTGGAACGACGACGACCACGTCTGTCCGGATGTCAGGTCATGCAGATAACAGAACTGCCCGGAGACATCGCGAGTACTGTCTGCCCGCCAGCGCGTGACGGCCATCGATTCGTATCGACTGTAGCCACTGCCATTGTGATTGATCATGACGGTGTACGGATTCGAGCCGAGCAGGGCGATGCGTGGCGATGATGGCAGTTCCGTATTCACCTCGCGAACCACCGGGCGCTCGCTTTCCTGCGCGAGACGCGTTTCTTCCGGCAGCACCGTTTGCGCATCCTGCAGGAGGAGCCGTCGCGGCACGCGTTCGTGCAGCAGGAGCTCAACCGATTTCACCATCGAATCGGCATGAAAGCGCGCCTGCCAGACATCCTGCAGCAGCAGGTTGGTGAATGACACCAGCGACATGCCGATGTGGTGCGCCATGTAGGCCCGGACCAGCGTCATGCGTGCGCCGGGTGCGGGTCGGGTGTAGTCGAGTGCGTCACAAAATCCGTACTCGCCCAGTGCGCCCTTCACCTCGAGGGCCCGAAGGTTGGCGAGTGAACGGCGCGGCTCGATCTGCGCCGCGAGGGCGGTGGCGTAGGGCGCGATGACCAGGTCGCGCGCAAGACCACGCTTCAGTGCCAGGTCAGGCACGCCAAAGGCCCGGTACTGATAGGTCTCATGACGGTCGCGCACGTTGTAGGCACTCTCGCTCACGCCCCACGGTACGCCACGCAGGCTGGCGTACGACACGTGCCGGTCGACCACGCCTTCATAGGTCTGCGCCAGGAGCGTATAGGGGAGCGACCGCATCACGAGTACTGGCATCAGATACTCGAACATGCTGCCGCTCCAGCTCACCAGCACCGTCGCACCGGCGGTGCGCGACAGGCCGCGACCGAGTCGGAACCAGTGCTCGAGCGGCACATCATTGCGTGCGATGGCGATGAAGCTGGACAGGCGTGCTTCGCTCGCGAGCAGATCGTAGTACGAGTCGTCCGGTGTGAATGACTCCGGGTGATATCCGATCGTGAACAGTTTCCGTTCACTCTCATACAGGAAACCGAACTCCATCGCATGGACGAATTCGTACGCGGCGCCCGCGAGCGCGTGCAACCGATCGTGCAGCGTGGGTTCGACGACGGCCAGCGCGAGGCACGCCTGGCGGACGGCAATCAGGTGGCCGGCGATGTTCCCGCTATCCACGGTACTGATGTACGGCGGGTCCAGCACCCGCAGATCGGTGAGGTCGTACCAGTTGTAGAAGTGACCGCGATACTTCTTGAGGACCTGCAGCGTGCTGAAGGTGCGCTCGAGACGCGCGGTCATGTCACCGACCGTGATCAGCTGCAGGTCGCAGGCGCTGATGGTGGCGAGAAGTTGCAGTCCGAGGTTGGTCGGCGACGTACGCATCGCGACGACGGGCAGGGGATCGGCCTGGAAATTGTCCGGCGCCAGCCAGTGTGTTTCGGCGGTGACGAAGGTATCGAAGAAGTGCCAGTGCAGCGCGGCGTAGCGTTGCAGCGTCTCTTTCATTGCGGCATCGAGGGGTGCACGGACGCGCTCGGAGGTACGGCTCATGCCCGCCAGGATGCGCGGGGCCAGCAGCCAGACGCCGATCAGTGTGGCAGCGACGCATGCGGTCAGTGCGGAGCGCTCGAATGGCAGCGCAAGCGCCTGTCGCCGCCAGATCGCGTTCCCGACGACGAGTGCCACCCCTGCCGCCACCCAGAGCACGCTGCTCCGCATTGCGCGACGGGTCACCCGACTGACGTCGGCAAGGCTTCGCTCCACCAGCAGCGCCGACTGCCACTCGAGCATGTTCCGGTGCGACACATGCAGCCGATACAGCGTTCGAACGATCGCATCAATGGAGATCAACGCCTGATGCGGCAAGGTGAGCACGGCCACGGCCGCCTGCTCGATACTCACCATCGCATCCTGCGCCACGGCGTCGTAGTATGCACGCCACGATCGGTCGAGTGGTGGCCGGACAACCGCCAGCACCAGCGCCGTGACCCACGGCGCCACGATGGCGCCCAGGCCAAGCAACGTCCAGCGCAGCGGGGACCCGGGCAGGATCGTCCAGCCGGCAACCAGGAACAGCAGCTGCGAGATCTCGACCGTGCTGCGGCGCAGGTTGTCGAGAATCTTCCATTGCGAGACCATCGAGAGTCGGTTGCGTTCCGGCCCGTCGGGGCCAGGGACCGTGCGTCGGAGCCAGGGCAGCAGCTGCCAGTCACCGCGGATCCAGCGATGCTTGCGACGCGTGTACGCCACGTAGGTGGCTGGATAGTCGTCATAGACGACTACATCCGTCGCCAGTCCGGCACGCGCGTAGTTGCCCTCGATCAGATCGTGCGACAGCAGCGTGTTCTCGGGAAAGCGCCCGCGCGTGGCCCGCTCGAAGGCGTCGACGTCGTAGATGCCCTTGCCCGTGAAGGAGCCCTCGCCGAAGAGGTCCTGATACACATCGGACACGGCGGTCGAATACGGGTCGACACCGGGATGGCCCGACGCGATTGACGCGAAGCGCGAGCGGTGGGCGCTGGGCAGTGACACGCCCACACGCGGCTGGAGAATGCCGAAACCGCGTACGATGCCGCGTTGCGGGTCGTAGACCGCGCGATTGAGCGGGTGCGCCAGCGCCCCGATCAACGACGGCGCGGTCTCTGGCGGCAGCATGGTGTCGGCGTCGAGCGTGATCACGTACTTCACGCCGACCAGCGCCGCCGTGTCGCCCGCCGCGAACGAGAAGGCCTTCGTCGCCCGTCCCTGCACGACGGCATTGAAGTTCGAGAGCTTGCCACGCTTCCGTTCCCAGCCCATCCAGACACCCTCGAGCGCATTCCACTCGCGCGAGCGGTGCAGCAGATGGAATGGCCCCTGACCGTCGGTCGCGTGGCGCAGATTGAGGTCGTTGATACCCGCCGTCGCGGCGTCGATGATCGCGGCATCGCCCGGCATCGTCTCGGCGGCGGCGTCAGTGAAGTCACTCAGGACCGCGAAGCGCAGGTGCTCCTCACGATTGGCGAGGAACTGCACTTCCAGGGTGTCGAGCGCCTCGTGGACGTCGGCGACAGTGCCGAACAGCGTCGGAATCACCACCGCCGTGCGATACTGGTGCGGCACGCCGTGTTCATGCAGCTCGAGCCGCGGAAGGCTGCGCGGTGGCAACAGCGCCGTGACCAGTTGATTGAAAACCGTCACGGCAATGTCGAGCGCCGGCAGGAACGCGAGCAGCAGGAGCAGCAGCATCGACTCGCGCGCATCCGACTCGATCAGCAGCATGACACTCAGGGTCGCCAGCAGGACGAGGGCTGCCAGCCCACCGGTGAAGACCGTGTTCGGATGGCGGTGCACGGCACGTTCGATCGTTTCACCGAGCGTCGGCACATACCCCGCCGCCGCTTCGAGCTCGGTCACACCGTCGTCCACGAGATAGAAGCCGACATGGGTGCGGACGTCTGGCGCATCGATGCCGTGCGTGGCGGAAGGACGCTGGGCGAGGTCGACGGCCCACCGCGCGACCGTTGCCTCGCCGTGGCGGCTGCCCTTCGCGATTCGCTCCACCACGTGGCGGTAGGCGTCACGCGTTGCAAACGTCATCTGTGGGTAGAACCCCGATGGGTCGCGACGAAGCACCGCCTCCATCACACTCTGCCCTTCGACGAAGTGACGCCAGTCGCGTCGCCCGATGTCACGCAGGCTGGTGATGCTGTTCGCCATCAGCAGGCCGGTCACGGTGACGCGATGCGTGGACAGTGCCACCGATGATTCCGGGCTGACGCCCGCATCGCGCATCCAGTGTTCGAGCCACGCCAGGGCGGGCGATGACCCTTCGCTCCGGCGCAGCAGGCGGAGAAAGCGCGAGACGAAGTGCGGGGTCAGCACATGCTCCGCATCCGCGAACTCACGCAGGGACTCACGCAAGGCCTCCCCACCCTCCGCACTGGCCTGCAGAATACGCTCCGACCAGGCGTCGGCGAGTTCGGTTTCGTCCAGACGCTGCATCGTGCGCAGTGTCGTGCGACGCACGCTCTCGATCAGCCCCAGCCGGAGCATGGCCGGCATCGCCCAGAGTTCGCCCACCGACAACGGCGTGACGCTCTGAAACGACTCGACAAAAAGATCCACGTTCTCCAGATCGACCCGCGCTTCGGTGTGCGAGATCAGGGAGATCGCGATCTCGTACACGCGCGGATACCCCGTCATCGGCCCGCTCGCCAGTTCGGGCAGTTCGCGATAGTAGCCACCCGGCAGGCTGCCGCGCACTTCCTGCAGGTGTTCCAGTACGACGTGATAGTTGTCGAGCAGCCACTCGGCCGCCGGGCCGGCATCGACACCGCTGGCGGCAGCCGTCAGCAGCCGCGCATGCGCCTCGCTGAGGATGCGTCGCGTGACGGACAGCCGTGCCAGCAGACGAGCCGGCCGGAGCGGCGCGCGTGTGGCAACGAGGCGCTGTTCCCGCGCAACGGCGCGCGCGCGCGCGGCCAGATGATCAGCGCCGAGAAGTTCGCCAACGATGGGCCCGGTGAGAAGCTCATCAGCCGCCTCGGTACGCAGGCGCTCGGCACGCGTACTCACCGCTGCACGATGTGAGGCACAACGCGTCGAGCGCGCCCGCCGTGACTCAGCCAGGCCACGTTCCGCCCTGCACGTGGTATCGTCACACCGGACTGCGACCCTGAATCACGCGGACCAGTACCACCACGACGGCCACGACCAGCAGGATGTGGATCAATCCGCCCATCGTATACGCCGTGGCGATACCGAGCAGCCAAAGAATCACCAGGACGATTACGATCGTCATCAGCATGTGAAAGCTCCAGTTGGAGACCAATGGACACGACTGGCTGGTGCCCGTCCGTCCGCGCAGCGCTGTTTGAGGCCATCCGCGCGCGCAACTGCAACCTATGCTGCTGCGTACACTGCACCGAACTCCACGGTGTGATCGCAGCGAACAGGTCTGGTGGCCGGATCAATCATGTCACACCAACGAGACGTGATCGAACGTCCGGTGCGTCAGTCGGTGCCGCTGCCTGTCGATGCGATGCCATGGACAGGCAGTGTGACGACCAGTTGACTGCCGCTTCCGGGCCCGAGACTGCGCGTGTTCACGCTGCCGTGATGTGCCTTCACGAGCTCGGTGACCACCGTCAGTCCAATGCCGGGCACAACATCGGTGTATCCGTCGCCGTGCACCTCCGCCGCGGGCCGGTCGAACATCGCCGATCGCCCGTTCGAGTCAGGGCTGGCGTTCGGGTCAGTCAGCGTGACCAACACGCTCTCGTCGTTCGCGGTCACCACGAGCGTGAGACTGCCGCCCTCCGGTGCATGCTTCGATGCGTTGCTGAGCAGGTTCGTGAAGATCTGCGTCAGCCGGATCGCGTCGCCTGTCACGTGCACAGGGACTGTCGGCAGGGTCGCCACCAGGGTCTGAGACCGTAGGTCCATTGCGGGCTGACAGATCGCAATCACTTCGGCCACAACTGCTGTCAGCTCGATCCGGCGGTGATCGACAGTGAGCGTGCCGCTCTGCGCCCGTGAAATATCGAAGAGATCGTCGATCATGCGCGCCATGTGGACGACCTGTCGCTCGATGATGTCCTGCAGGCGCGGCAGAATCGGGTCACCCGGTTGTACGCGGGCCAGCAGCGCCGAGACGTTGCGCATCGGGGCCAGGGGGTTCCGGAGTTCGTGTGCGAGAACCGCCATGAAGTCGAGCTGTCGACGGTTGGCCTCTTGCAGGTCAAGTTGTATTGCGCGTGCGCTGAGCGTGGTGAGCACGAGCTGTTCGTTGGCGGCACGCATCTCGGCGCTTGGCCGATCCCGATCAGTATGGCCGTCCGACGCCGGCGGGCCCCGCTGCAGTCGCGCCGCAGTCGTCGACGGACTGGTGTCGACAGGCTCAGGAGCGGGCGGATCGCCATGAAATGCAATGTGCCAGGCGCTGCTCTGCTTGGAGCGATACATCGCGGCATCGGCCAGTGCCGTCAGCGTGTCGATGGTCTGCCCATCATCGGGAAACAGGCTGATGCCGATGCTGGCATCGAGGTGTATGGCGTGCTGTCCAAGTTGCAGCGGTGCCGCAAGCGCCAGTAGCACCTTTTCGGCGATGACGGTCACATCGCTGCGCTCGCCGACATCCGTCAGCAGCACGACGAACTCGTCACCGCCGTGCCGACTCACCGTATCCGCAGAGCGTACCGCGGACACAAGCGTTGCGGCGGCATGGCGCAGCGCCTGATCACCAGCGAAGTGCCCGAACGTATCATTGACCTGCTTGAAGTCATTCAGATCGAGAAACAGCACGGCCAGCCGCGTGCCATGGCGCGTCGCGAACGCCGCCGCTTGCAGGAAACGCGCCTGCAGGAGCACGCGATTGGGCAACGCCGTGAGCGTGTCGAGCTCCGCAGTGCGCTGGACAGCACTGAGGTGCAGTGCGGCCGCTTCGCGTTCGATCTGCGCATGTAGTGCCGCCAGAATCAGCCGCTCGTTCGCCTCTTGCAGCTGCGCGAAGATGCGCGCCGTGCGGCTCGCGGCATCGTCAGGAGCTGCCTGGTCCGACGTCACGGCACCGACCGGGGCCCGGGCACGGGATCAGCTGCCATCGGACGCGTCTCCGTGGTTGAGGCGTTTGCGCGTGGGACGACCGCCCAGCAGTCCTTCCTGGTCCGGCAACGTGACGCCGATCTGAATTCCGGAGGCAGTGATGGTGAATTCGCGCAGGCTGTCCGAGTGCGGAGTGCCGCGGACTTTCACAACCGCAATGACGCGCCGCAGGCGGCTCTCGACTTCGATGTAGCGCTGCACGATGACGGCGTCGGTCATGAACGCGGTGCCGTATGGACTGAATCGCAGGTCGGTATACCGGTCTTCCAGCTCCGACGTCATCAGGAGCGTGACGCCCTCAGCCGCGAGCGCGGTGACCAGCCGGGAGAGCGATTCCCGGAAATCACTGCGGAAGGTCGGCGCCAGCGCCAGCTCGAAGCCCGACAACGAATCGACGACGACCCGTGTGGCCTTCAGCCTCCGTACTTCCGCTACGAGCAGGAGCAGGATTTCATCGATCGACAGATCCGGCGCGCGCGAATCGACCAGCCCAACCGCGCCGGCATCAATGAGATCGGCCACCGTGCGGTCGCGGCTCTGATTGGGATGCTGTTCGAACACCGCAATCACACCCGTCTCACCACGGCGAGCGCCATCGGCCAGAAATGCCGCAGCGAGAATACTCTTGCCGGAGCCGGATGGGCCCGCAACCAGCAGCGAGTAGCCACGCGGCAGTCCTCCACCGAGCATCTCGTCGAGGCCTGGCACGCCAAGCGAGAGGCGATCATCCGTCTGGTTCGCAGCGCGTGCGCGCGGCGTTGTCGCTCGCGTCACCGGGGCAAAGACGGTCACGCCGGCGTTTGTGATCCGGAAGGTGTGCAATCCAGGCAGCGTCGGTTGCCCGCGCATCTTCATGATCTCGAGTTTGCGGACCATCGAGTTCCGATCCACACTCTGGCGCAGCCAGATCAAACCGTCAGCGACGGTGAAGACGGGATTCGCATCGGTCTCGGTGAAGTACTCGCCGATGAGGAACGTCGTGGCCTGCCAGCTCGTCATCAGCACGCCGAGCTGTTGCACGAAGTGCTGCACCGTATGGATCGGCACGCCCTCGGCGACACTCGACATGACCACCGAGCGGAATGAATCCACGAAGACCAGTCCGGGGCCGACAGCGCGCACCTCGTCCACAATCCGGTTCAGTACTTTCTCGAGGTCGCCCTCCGCGGCGTCATCGGAAAGGTTGATGAACCGCACCGATGTATTGACCGCGTCGTTGTCGAAGAACGAGAACTGCTGCTGATACCGCAACATCTTCAATGGCGGCTCACCAAGCACGGTGAAGTACAACGCCGGTCGCTCCGGCGACGCGAGCGCGAACATCATCTGATGTGCGAGCGTCGTCTTGCCACACCCGGGCGGACCGGCGAT
>JANPFJ010000443.1:0-1045 GCA_031423355.1 Gemmatimonadaceae bacterium
CACGTTCGACAAGGGCGGCAACTTTACGCAGATGCAGAACTTGGCCATCGGCCAGTTTTACGAAGTGGCGTTTGACATGGCCGTGCCGTACAACATCTGCGGTGGTGCGCAAGACAATGGCACATGGTGCGGCCCCAGCAAGCGGCGCGGCGCACAGACCACACTGGGCTACTGGTACACCATTGCTGGCGGCGATGGTTTTTACGCCGCGATGGACCCTACCGACCCGAACATCGTGTACGCGGAATCGCAGGGCGGCAACGCCTCGCGCCTGAATCTCAAGACTGGCGAGCGTGCGGCGTTTGTGAAGCCCAACTGGCAGGGCAAGTATAAGGAGTGGGAAGACTCGATGGCCGTGCTCCGCGGTGATCCGTTGGCGCCGGCCACCAAGGCCCAAACCACCGCGATCGCCGCGTTGCGCGCGAAGCAGGTGCAAGACTCCATCGATCTCAACCTGCGCTTCAACTGGAACTCACCGTTCTTTATTTCGCCGCACAATCCGGCGGTGATTTACTTCGCCGGCAATCGCCTGCTCAAGTCGGTCAAGCGCGGCGACGACATGCAGTTGATCTCGCCCGAGTTGTCGAAGAAGCTGGTGGCGAAGGTGGACACGTCGGTGCGTCTCACAGGTGGCATTACGATTGATGCGACGGGCGCCGAAACGTATGGCACGATCGTGGCGATCGAAGAGAGCCCGGTGAAGCCTGGGTTGTTGTTCGCCGGCACCGATGACGGCAACGTGTGGAAATCGCCCAACGATGGCGCAACGTGGGAAAACTTGTCGGCGAAGCTCGCGCCGATGCTGCCAAACGGCGGTGAGGTTGTGGTGTCGCGCATCGAGGCGTCGGCGTTTGATACGGAGACGTTTTATGTCACGTTCGACAATCACCGCTGGGGCGATTTCAAGCCGTACATCTTCGCCACCACCGATGGGGGCAAGAGTTTCAAGTCCATCGTGAACAATCTTCCCACCGGTGCACCAGGCGACTTTCTGCACGTGGTGCGCGAGGATCCGCACAATCGCGATCTGCTGTTTGTGGGCTCG
>JANPFJ010000444.1:0-2136 GCA_031423355.1 Gemmatimonadaceae bacterium
GGGTACATCGTCCTGATCGCCTCCGTGCTGCTCGGCCTTCAGGCCGCCGGCGTGGAACAGGGTGCCCTGCAGACCGGCGTGCTGCTGGTGCTGAACATCGCGGTGCTGATTCTGGTCTTCGTGGTTTTCGATCGAGGTCGACTGGTGAGCCCGACGACTTCCAAGATGTCCGCCGCCGAAATGCTTCGGCTGCGCACGCAAGATCGCGAAGGACCAGTTCGCACCGCAGGCGTGCGACCGGAATCCGAGATGGGGGACTGATGACGATCAAGGTGAAGGTGATGGACCGGCCGGTGGAGCAGGTGAGCTATGTGCGGGCCACGCTGTCCGGCCTCGCGCACACGTTCAAGCATCTGGTCGATCCACATAAGGTCACGACGCAATACCCGGAGGAGAAGGAGGCGCTGTCGAAGCGCTGGCGCGGCACGCACCGGATGCTGACCAATGAAGACGGCAAGGCAAAGTGCGTTGGCTGTGGCCTGTGCCCTACCATCTGTCCGGCCAACTGCATCAAGCTGGTGCCGGGCGAAGACGAGCAGGGCAACCGCTTTCCCCTCGTCTTCGAGATCGACGAATTCCGATGCATCTTCTGTGGATACTGTCAGGAGGTCTGTCCCGAGGAAGCGATTCACCTCGGCCGGCACTACGAGAACGCCGAGTACACGCGCGATGGCTTCGTCTATGATCTCGAACGGCTGACGTCGCAGACGCATCCGGTCAGTGAACTGTGGGATCCGGCTGATCCGGCAGGCGAGTGATGGGGACGTTCTACACGGTCCACTTCTGGCTTTTTTCGGCCATGGCCATTGGCGCGGCGCTGACGATGATCACGCGCCAGAGTCCTGTCGCGGCTGCGCTCTGGCTGGTCAATGTGATGTTTGCGCTGGCGGCGCTGTACGTGATGCTCGGCGCGCATTTCCTCGGCGCGGCGCAGGTGCTCGTGTACGCAGGCGCCATCATGGTCGTGTTCGTGTTCGTCGTGATGCTGCTCAATCTCGGTGCAACTGACCTGAAGGAAAAGCGGAGCATGGGTGCGGCCGCGGCGGCGACGCTCGTCGGTGCCACGCTGCTGGCGGAACTCACCTACGTGATCCGTGCGTCGGCACTTGCCACCGACCAACTGCCAGCCATCGACACCGATGCACTGGCGCCGATCGCCAATGCGCTGTTTACCGAGTACCTCGTGGCGTTCGAAGTGACCTCGGTCCTGCTGCTGGTGGCCGTCGTTGGCGCGGTCGTCCTGGCCAAGCGCGGCAAGATTGCCGGGGAGGCGCGCACATGATCCGCGAGGCGTTGCTCGTCTCGGCGATCCTGTTCAGCATCGGTGTGCTTGGGGTGCTGACACGGCGGAATGCGCTGATTCTGTTCATGTGCGTCGAGCTGATGCTCAATGCCGTGAATCTGTCCTTCATTGCCCTGTCCCGGTTGCACGGTGTGACCGGACAGGTGTTCGTACTGCTGGTGATGACCGTCGCGGCTGCCGAGGCCGCAGTCGGCCTGGCCATCGTGATCAGTGTGTTCCGGCATTATCGCACAGTCGATCTCGGCCGAATTCGGCTGCTCAGAGGATAGTCGCGACTCCCAACGCATGTCCATGTCCACTTCTGCATCACCGATCATCTGGCTGGTTCCCGCGTTGCCGTTCGCCGGCTTCGTGGCGAACGGCCTCTTGTCGCTCGTTCCCGCCTGGCGTGGAGAGCGGGTCGATCATGCTCCCTCCGGGCGCCGGACGACGGTGAGCGCGATTGGCGTCGGCGTGATGCTCGTTGCGCTGGCCCTCAGCATCTGGCTGGCGGCGGGCGTCAGCGGCGCCGAACTGTCGATCACGTCTTCGCTTGGCCAATGGATGAGCGCCGGCGCGTTTCAGGTCGACTGGGCGCTGCGTGTTGACCGCTTGAGCGTCCTGATGATGCTGGTCATCACTGGTGTCGGTTCGCTGATTCACATCTACAGTGTTGGCTACATGGCCGACGACGCCGGCTTCGCCCGGTACTTCGCCTACCTGAACCTGTTCGTCGGGTTCATGCTGATGCTGGTGATGGGCGCGAATCTTCCGGTGCTCTTCATCGGGTGGGAAGGGGTTGGCCTGGCGTCCTACCTGCTGATCGGCTTCTGGTTCGGCGAGACCTCGAATGC
>JANPFJ010000445.1:0-3799 GCA_031423355.1 Gemmatimonadaceae bacterium
GGCCGACTCGAGTTCCGACGTGCCCGCCGCTGGAATGACGCCGTCGTTGTATTTCTCGATCATCGACATCACTCGGCTGGCCAGGTTACCAAAGGCATTCGCCAGATCGGAGTTGTAGCGCTCGCCGAAGCGCTCCCACGAGAAACTGCCATCACCGTCAAACGGAATCTCGCGCAGCAGGAAATACCTGAACGCATCAGACCCGAAGCGGTCGATCGCCTCGCCGAGGTCGAGCTTCACGCCGGCGCTCTTGCTGAAGCGTTCGCCGCCGAGCAACACGAAGCCGTGACCCCAGACGCGCTCGGGCAGTGGCAGCTGCGCCGCCATCAGCATCGCCGGCCAGATCACGCAGTGAAAGCGGGTGATGTCCTTGCCGATGACATGTACCTGCGCTGGCCACCGCGTCTCCCAGCCATCGACATCCGGGAATCCGGTGCCCGTGAGGTAGTTCGGCAGCGCGTCGAACCAGACGTAGGTGCTCTGCGGCTGCCCGTCACTCGTCGCGCGAGGGAAGGGCACCGCCCAGGTGTTCCGCGAACGGCTGGCCGACACGTCCTCGAGGCCGACGTCGAGCAGGCCGAGGATCTCGTTGCGCCGGCTGGCGGGCTGCACGAACGTCGGCACACTCTCGATCAGCGCACGGAGTTGTTCCGCGTAGGCCGAGAGCCGGAAAAACCAGTTACGCTCTTCAACCCATTCGAGCTCGCGTGTCGGATGCAACACGCAATGCTGGTCGACGATTTCGGAATCGTTCTTGAAGGCTTCGCACCCGACGCAGTACCAGCCAGCGTAGCTTTTCTCGTAGAACGCGTCAGGCGAGCGCTCGAAGATGCGCGCGATCAACGCCTGCACGCCGGCCTTGTGCGCGGGCGACGTGGTGCGGATGAACTGATCGTTCGAGATCTGGAGCGTGTGCCACATCGCCTGAAAGTGGCTCGCGATTTCGTCGACGAAGGCCTGCTCCGACACGCCGGCAGCGGCAGCGGTCTGTGCGACTTTCTGTCCGTGCTCGTCCATGCCGATCATGAAATGCACATCATGTCCTAGCTGGCGCTGGAAGCGTGCGATCGCGTCGGCACCGATTTTTTCAAAGGCGTGACCGATGTGCGGGTCGCCGTTGGCGTAGTCGATGGCGGTAGTGATGTAGAAGCGCGACACGAAAAATCCGGTGATGTGCGATGTGAGCGGTCGTCGCGGCAGGCGCGCGGTCGATCAATGCAAGTTACTGCGCCGGTGGATCATCACCGGTCGGGGGACGATTGCCGCGGCCGCGTCGCCCGCCCCGGCGCCCACGGCGCCGGCGGCGCTTCGGTGTGTCGCCGTTTTCATCCGTCTCGCCAGTCTCCGCCTCGTCAATCTCCGCATCGCCAGGTTCGGCATCCGTCTCGGTGGCGGGATCGGAAACGTCTGCTGCTGCGATGGGTGTCGTAGCCGCCGGTGTTCGCACTCGCGGTACAGCTGGTGCTTTCGGCGCAGCAGCCGGTGCGACAGTCGGGTCGGGGCTGGCTGCGGTCGTGGCTGGCACAGGAGGTGCCTGAGCGGCTCGCGACGTTGGCGCGGACGTCGTTGCCGTGGGCAAGACAGGGAGCGTGCGGTCCGAAGCCGGCACACGTGTTCGCTGCGGCAACATCGGCGCGTCGTCAAACGTGAGCACCCCTTCCTCCGCCAGTTCGCGGGCGTCAGCGATGCTGTACTCCTCGGTCACCCCGGGGCTCCATCCAGAGGTCTCGCGGCGCAATTCGACCAGCGTCAGGATGCGCGATTCACCATCCGCGCCACGCAGGGTGACACGATCATGAAAAATGTCATTCAGCATCACCTTTTCTTCGCCCTTGGCGGTGGTGATGATCTTCCCCTCCTTCGGGAAACGCTTGCGGCTCTGCACGTAAAAATCGTGCTCGTACCGCAGGCAGCACATGAGCCGCCCGCATGCACCGCTGATCTGCGTCGGGTTGAGCGAGAGCTTCTGCTCTTTTGCGACGCCAAGATTCACGGGTCGCAAATCGGGCAGCCACGATGCCGAGCAGTATTGGCGGCCGCACCGCCCGATCCCGTCCAGTCGCTTCGCTTCGTCGCGAACGCCGATCTGCTTCAACTCGATGCGCGCCTTGAAAGTGGCGGCCAGATCCCGCACCAGCGTGCGGAAGTCCACGCGCTTTTCGGCAGTGAAGAACAGCGTCAGCTTGCGATGATCCCACTGCCAGTCGGCGTCGGTGAGTTTCATCTGCAACCCGAGCGCGCGCACCTGGGCCATCGCGGCGCGACGCGTCGTCTCGTTTTCCTCGGTCAACGCCTGCGCCTGCCCAATTTCAGCTCGCGTTGCGAGGCGCACGACACGGCGTGTGGCTTCACCGATCATCCGGCCGTGCGCGACACCGGCAAAGCGCTTCTCCGCGAGGTCGCCGATGGCGTGCACCTGGCCGAGATCTTCACCACGGTCGCCTTCGACGATGACATGCGTCGGTGGCGCGGGAGGCGGAACGACATCCTCCCACTTGAAGAACTCCTTGCGATTGCCTTTGAAGGCGACTTCGATCAGGTCCGACATACGTGCTGCCCGGTCAGCCGATGAACTGGCCCATGCGCAGGAACTTCTCGCGGCGACGGCGCACGAGCTTCTCCGGACGCAGGCCACGGAGGTCGTCGAGCAGACGTACCAGCGTCGACTTGAGCGTGGCGGCGGCGGCATCGTGATTGGTATGCGCGCCACCTTCAGGCTCGGGCACGATCTCATCGATCACGCGCAGCTCGACCAGATCCGGGGCCGTGATGCGGAGCGCCTTGGCCGCCCGTTCCTTCGCTTCGATCGACTTGTTGTCCTTCCAGAGAATGGCGGCGCAGCCTTCGACCGAAATCACGGAGTACACCGCGTTCTCGAGCATCAGCACACGATCCGCAACACCAAGCGCGAGTGCGCCGCCGGACCCGCCTTCACCAATGACGGTGGCGATGATCGGGACGGCCAGCTGGGTCATCTCGAAGATGTTGCGGGCGATGGCTTCGCTCTGGCCGCGCTCTTCCGCACCGAGTCCGGGCCAGGCGCCCTGCGTATCGATGAAGGTCAGCACGGGCACCTGAAATTTCTCTGCCAGCTTCATCAGCCGCAGCGCCTTGCGATAGCCTTCCGGATGGGGCATCGCAAAATTGCGCTTCAGATTGTCCTTCATGTCGCGGCCGCGCTGATGACCGATGACCATGACCGTTTCACCCTCGAGGCGCGCCCAGCCGCCGACGATCGCCGCATCCTCACGAAAGGCCCGATCGCCATGCAACTCGATGAAGTCGGTGAAGATGCGCTCGACGTAGTCGAGCATGAACGGCCGCATCTTGTACCGGGCGACTTCCACGCGCTGCAGCGGCGTGAGCTGCTTGTAAATTTCGCGACGGAGTTCAGTCAGCCGCTTTTCGAGTGGTTCGATCTCGAGTGCGACGCCGAAGGAGGCGTCGCCCGCGAGCCGCTTCAGATCGTCGATACGCTGTTCAAGTTCAGCGATCGGTTTTTCGAACTCGAGTGCCGCAGCTGTTGCCATCAGTTCTATGTCTCCTGCGCGCTCAGTTGCCGCGGACGAGCCGGACTCGCTCGTGCCCCAGCAAGGCGCGCAATTCGGTCAGAGCGGCCCCATCGGCCGCCATGGTCAGCGTACGCGAACGGAAGCGTGACGAGCTGCCGCGCCCGTCATTCCAGCTCACTTCCAGTGGTGCCGTACCGGGGTGGCCTTCCGCCACCGCCCGAATGTCTCCCATCACGGCGGGAGACAGCCCGACACTCGACTCCAACCGCAACGACACGATCACGGCC
>JANPFJ010000446.1:0-2359 GCA_031423355.1 Gemmatimonadaceae bacterium
GCAACCTTGATCCCGGTACGTACCGCAATCCGTTGATGTGAACACGCTGCTGGCGTGGCTGGCTTCGCTGCCGACCTGGGCGCTCTACACATCGCTGGCCGCCATCGCGGCGGCCGAGAATGTCTTTCCGCCACTTCCCGCCGATACCGTCGTTGGTGTCGGGAGTTTCCTCGCCGCACGCGGGTCAGGGTCGCTGCTGGCGGCTGCAACGTCGATCTGGGCCGGAAATCTCATCGGTGCGCTCGGCATGTATGCGGTTGGCCGGCGGTTTGGGAGTGCCGCGCTGATGAAACGCATGGGGGGAGCTGAGGCAGAGGCGAGGGTCGCGAAGATGTATGCGTCCTATGGCGTGTGGGCGCTCTTCGTCAGTCGCTTTCTGCCCGGCATCAGGGCCGTGGTCCCACCGGTGGCGGGCGCGCTGCGCATCCCGATGCGACAGGTGCTCCCCGCGATGGCGGTTGCCTCAGCACTCTGGTACGGCGCCATCGCCTGGCTCGGGTTTCGTTTCGGTGAAAATCTCGAACGTCTCCAGTCACTCATCACCTCCACCACACGGGCGTCAGGCCTCGTTGCCCTCGCGATCGTCGCCTGCGTTGGTGGTGTCATCTGGTATCGTGCCCGACGAGCACGACGGACGCCGTGACGCATCCACTGGAGCATGCCGACGCGTGGCTGGACACGATGTCGCTTGAACAGGGCTCATCACCGCGTACGATCGAAGCATACGGTCGGGACCTGTTGCACCTGCACACGTACCTCGCGTCCCGCGGAGGTCCGTCACCGACGGCGATCGACAGCCGTGTCCTGCGCGGGTTCGTGCACCACCTGGTCGATCTCGGATTGTCACCGGCGTCCGTCGGTCGAATGGTCAGCGCGGTGCGGGGATTCTATCGGTTCCTCGTTGGCGAGTCGTACATCAGGCATGATCCGAGCGAGCAATTGGAGACGCCGAAGAAGTGGCGTACGCTGCCAGACGTGCTCACGCCGGACGAGGTCGATCGGATCATTTCCGCGATCTCGCTCGATGAGCCGCTGGCGTTTCGCGATCGGGCACTGTTCGAGGTTGCCTACGGTGCCGGATTGCGGGTGAGCGAATGGATCACGCTTGGCATCGGTGACGTCTACCTCGACGAGCGCATCGTGCGCGTCATCGGCAAAGGGAACAAGGAACGGCTCGTACCGATCGGTCGCCGCGCGCTGACGGCGGTCGCGATCTACACTCGCGAGTTGCGTCCATCGTTGGTGCGTGGTTCGCCAAACGCGACGCTCTTCGTCAACTCCCGCGGCGGCTCGCTGTCCCGCATGGGTGCATGGAAGCTGCTCCGCAAGTACGTCGACGCTGCCGGCATCACGACGCACGTGACACCGCACACCCTGCGTCACTCCTTTGCGACCCATCTCCTGGAAGGTGGTGCAGATCTGCGCGCGGTGCAGGACATGCTTGGCCATGCGGATATTGCGACCACCCAGCTGTACACACACGTTGACCGCAGCTATCTCCAGCAGATTCACCGGCAGTTTCATCCTCGCGGCGCATGATTCTCATTCTCGACAATTACGACTCGTTCACCTACAACCTCGTCCAGTACCTCGGCGAGATGGGTGAGACGCTGGCAGTGTACCGCAACGACGAGATCACCGTTGATGCCGTGGGCGCCCTGGTGCCTGAGGCGATCGTGCTGTCGCCGGGTCCGTGCACGCCCGCCGAGGCCGGCGTCACGGTGCCTGTGATCCGGCAGTGGGGGGCCAGCATTCCAATGCTGGGGGTCTGCCTTGGCCATCAGGCCATTGGCGAGGCCTACGGGGGGGCCGTCGTGCGGGCCGACCGCGTGATGCACGGCAAGACCTCCGACATCGTGCATGATGGCAGCGACCTCTTTGGTGGCCTGCCGTCACCGTTGCGCGTCATGCGCTATCACTCGCTGGTGATCTCACCCGCGTCGCTGCCGCCCGAACTCGAAGTGACGGCGCGGGCCATTGACTCGGCCGATGAGATCCATGCCGTGCGGCACCGCAGCCACCCGGTCTGGGGTGTGCAATTCCATCCCGAGTCGGTGCTCACGGAAGGGGGGAAACAGCTGCTCGCCAACTTTCTGGCATTGGCGCGGGCCCGCTCAAAGGCCGTGGCCTAGCCCGATCAACCGGACTGGGCTGAAAATGGGGCGACTCGGGATTTGCCGTGCGTTTTCGTGTCCCGATTCGATCCGATAGTGTCGCGCTCGGCCGCCATTGCCATTGTGCCGCAAGGGTCTACGTTACTGGAATGATTCTTGCCGCCAATGATCCGACGAGGGGTCTCGCGTGAGGGTACTCGCGATCATTCCTGCCCGCCGTGCCGCGACACGGCTCCGAGACAAGC
>JANPFJ010000447.1:0-59587 GCA_031423355.1 Gemmatimonadaceae bacterium
GCGCTGCAGCTCGGCCTCGTCGACGAAATGGTGCATCCGAGCATCCTGCGGCGAGTTGCGATCCAGCGGGCCACCGAGCTCGCCGATGGCACTCGACGTCGGGAAGCCAGAAAGCATGGCGCCGGCGAAATGCTGCTGGACGAGAATCCGATCGGACGCGCGATCGTCTTCCGCAAGGCGAAGGAAGGCGTGCTGGCCAAGACGAAAGGTGTGTATCCCGCGCCGCTGGCCGCGCTCGATGCGGTGGCCGCCGGCTACAGCAGCGATGGGGATGGCTACCAGACCGAAGCACGGCTGTTTGGCGAACTGGCGATGTCGCCCGAGTCAGCCGAACTCGTGTTTCTGTTCTTCGCGACCACGGCACTGAAGCGCGACATGGGCGTCGAGGTCGAGCCGTTGCCGAAGGCGCTGCCGGTGAAGAAACTCGGCATCCTGGGTGCCGGCTTCATGGGCGCTGGCATCGCGAGTGTCGCAAGTCCGGCTGGTACGATCGTGCGCATGAAGGATGCAGACACCGCCCGCGTGGCCAAGGGCCTGGCCGCGGTGCGCGAGGTCATGCGCGACAAGCTGGTGAAGAAGCAGGTGACGCGGCCGCAGTTCGATGACCTGATGCTCTGCGTCAGTGGCACCACCGACTATACCGGTTTCGGCAACGCCGATCTGGTGATCGAGGCGGTGTTCGAGGATCTGCAGGTGAAGCACCAGGTGGTGCGCGAGATCGAGGCGGTGGCGCCGGCGCACGCGATCATCGCCAGCAACACCAGCACCATCCCGATCAGCCGCATCGCGAGTGCCAGTGCCCGGCCCGAGCGCGTGCTTGGCATGCACTTCTTCTCGCCGGTGCACAAGATGCCGCTGCTCGAGATCATCATCCATCCGGGCAACGACCCGCAGGTGGTGGTGAGTGCGGTGTCGTATGGCCGAAAGCTTGGCAAGACGGTGATCGTGGTACGCGACGGGCCGGGATTTTATGCGAACCGCGTGTTGTCGCCATACGTGAACGCGGCGGGGCTGCTGCTCGATGAGGGTGTGTCCATCGAGAGCATCGACGAGGCGCTGGTGAAGTTCGGCTTCCCCGTTGGTCCGATCACGCTGGTGGATGAAGTGGGGCTCGATGTGGCCACCAAGGCGGGCGCGATCGTCGCTGACGCCTTTGGCGCGCGCATGGCGCCGAACGAGTCGATTCAGCGGGTGATCAAGGCGGGCCGTCTGGGGCGGAAGGGGAAGCGCGGCTTTTACCTCTACGACGAGACAGGCAAGAAGGGCGGCGTGGACAGTTCGGTCTACGACCTGTTGCCGACCGGTCAGCGGCGGAGCAGCGTGCCAGCGGCGCGCATCGTGCAGCGGTGTGTCTACGCGATGCTCAACGAAGCGGTGCTCTGTCTCGAGGATGGCATTCTGCGCTCCGCGCGCGACGGCGACATCGGGGCGGTGTTCGGCATTGGCTTCCCCCCTTTCCGCGGTGGCCCGTTCCGATTCATTGATCGCACCGGGGCATCCGAAGTGGTCGCGACCCTCGACGAGCTGGAGCGTGAGTTCCCGGGACGGTACCAGGCCGCCTCCAGCCTGCGACAAATGGCTGAGGATGGCACACGATTCTATCCATCCACGGGGAAGCCGGTCTGACAATCGGACTCGACCAGAACGCGATGCAGGACGACGGCGGCGCCGCTACGCCTCCCGACGATCGCGAACTTTCCGCCCTGCTCGACGATATCGTCCGGCGCTTTGCCGGCTCCATTCGCGCGACCGGCGCCCGGTATCGGCTGCCCCCCAGCGATATTTCGGATGCTGAACAGGAGGTCCGCATCCGTTTATGGCGGGTGTGCGGAACCCCTGAGAACATTTCAAAGCTGTCCGCGTCCTATCTGCAACGCGTGGTCACGACGGCAGTCCTTGATCTGTTGCGCCGTCGCCGCCGCGTGGCAACGCACGACCCGGTCGAAGAGCTGCCGTTGCCCGCACCTGGGCCAGGCCCCGACGCCGATGTCGAGGCTGCGTCGCTGGGAATCGTGGTCCGCGCCGGTGTCGAGTCACTGGGCCTGGCGCGCCGCACCGTGGTCAAGTTGCATCTGGAGGGGTATCGTCGCGACGAGATCGAGGCGTTGCTCGGCTGGAGTGAAGCGAAGACCCGCAACCTGCTCTATCGTGGCTTGTCGGACCTGCGCGAGTATCTGGTAGCGCGCGGTATCGAATGGGGGAATGAGGAATGACGAGTTCGGACGACCTGCAGCTGCCACGTGATCCGGGCCCGGTGCCCGCGTCTCTTCGCGACGCGTTTGCGTGGGCCCGCGATGCGGAGCGGTCGTCGGCTCCGGCGCCGCTGCCCGATGATGCGGCGCTCGACTCGCTGGCGGCGGCGGATGGCGATGACGACACGCGTTTCGCGCTGATCGAGCAGCTCCTCGCCAGCCCGGATGGCGCGCGGACGCTCGCCCACGTGGTGGCGGCGCGCACCTCCACGTCCGGTGCCGACGAGTACTTCACTGGCGCCGCCCCCACTGCGCCGACCGTGCCGTGGGCGTTTGTCGACGGGACGATCAGTGCGCGTCCGCGCAGTGCACTCTCGGCGCTCAAGCCATTGCTGCTGGCGGCGTCGCTGATGCTGGTCGCGGGCACCAGCTGGTACGTCTTCACGCTGCCCCAGGCTGGCGACGAGGTGCGGTCACTCGGTTCCTCGGTGGAGTTGCTCCCGATACAACCCGTCGGCATCCGCGCCCCGATCACGCTGCGCTGGAAGCCGCTCCGAAACGATGCGCGCTACACGGTCGAAGTCATGGACTCGACCGATACGCCCGTGTTCACCAGCGAGACGAACGCCACCGAGACCGTGCTCGCCACCGCCACGCTCAAGCCCGGGACGTATCGGTGGTTCGTCCGTGCCAGGTCAACCGACCGCAGCGAGATTCGGTCACGGGTCGAGACGTTCACGATCAAGTAGTACGGGCGGCCGTGCTGCTCAGCGGAAGCGGGTGCGAAGCCCGGCCGTGCTCGCAAAAGTGAGCGCCCCATCGCCAATCACGCTGAAGGCCGCCCAGAATCTCGCCGGCACCCGCTCGCGCCGGAGTGACATCTGCGCCGAGTTCATCGCGTCCGCCGTCGTCGCACCATCGGCGAGGTTCTTGTAGAAGCGCTCCATCAGCACGCGCGTCCAGCGATCGCTCACCGCCCAGTGGCTCGCGACCACCGTCCGGACCCCGCGCGCCAGCAACGGCGCCACCAGTCCGTCCACCGCATCACCCTGCGAACCGAAGTCGCCCGTGGTGCGGCAACCGGACAGGACCACCATCACCCGGCCGGCTGAGAGCTCGGCCAGTTCGCCGCCAGACACATAGCCGTCGTCGGATGAGTCGGCGCGCAGGATGAGGTAGTTCGCGCCCAGCGCCTGATCGCTTGTCAGGGCGTGGGCAGCGGCGTGCAGGACCGTGTAGCTGCCGCGCGCATCACGCTTCAAGGCGGCTTCCGAGGCGTCGCTGCCGGTCAGCGCCAGCGACCCCGGAGCCCAGGCGGCCGCGGCCCGTGCCTCATCAGCGGCGGCCTGCAACGGCGCCAGCGGATTACCGCGTTGCGCACGCTCGACGTTGAGCTCGAGGGACTGCGGTATCAGGCTCTGGATCTCGGTGTCGCCCGCGCCCAGCGCCAGCACGCGGGCCGTGACAGAGCGTGGTGCCGCCGCGTAGGCCAGCGCCATCGATACCGACGGCGCAATCGTCACCACCGCGCGATCACCCAGCACCCCAGCGCCGAGCGGTAAGGCCTGGAATGGCACGCGGTACAGCGGTCCCTGGGGCACGATCACGAGGCGCTTGATCCGCGCGGGTAATCCACGAAGTGCCGTCGACAACACCGTCGCTGCCACCTGCTTTCCGGCGCCCGCGCCGGTTTCACCACTCTCGAGCAGTGCCAGCCAGCGGACGATGTCACGGTCCAGCGAATCGAGCGGCGCCAGCGTGAGCCCTCGCGCACTGGTACTCGTGATGACCATCAGTGAGGTGCGGGCCGGTGCCGCACCGCCGGCGTACACCAGCAGCGCGGTTCCCGGCGCCAGCTGCCGCTGAACCGCCGTCAGTGACAACGCGCTGGCCCGCACCCGCCGACGTGCGTCCGCCATCGCGGCCGACGTATCCGAGCCGATTTCTCCGAACGTCCCCTTCAGCAGCGCGCGGGCTCGCGCGCGCTCCGCGGCGGCGAAGGCTGTCGGCAACCATCGTCGCGATGTGACAAAGGATGCCAGCACCTGATCGATGTTGGCACTCGAGCGGCCCCAGGACTCCGTCGGCGTCACCACCCGGCGCATCGCTCCGGCCGCCACCGTCTCCCGAAAGCGATCGAGATCATCATTGGCGTCGACCAGTCGCTGGGCAGCGCGCGTCGAATCACCGCTCCGCAGCCACGCGAGCGACAACGCCCCATCCACGTAATACCGGAACAGATCCTGTTCTCTCGAGAACCCAGGCGCCTCCAGCAATCGGATTGCCTCGGCATACCCACCACGATTCAGCGCCAGCACACCACGGTAGGACGTCAGCTGCGTTTCGTACCCGCGACCCGAAGTACTGACAATGCTCGCCGCGCTGTCCAGCAGCGCCTGAGTGTCGTCGTAGCGCTGCGTGCGCAGCGCGATATCGCCCATCGTGTAGAACGCGCGGAGCGCAAGCAGTGGCTGCCGGATCTCGGCGCTCACCCGCCTCGCGTCGCGGGCCAGCGCTTCGGCCCCGGCCAGATCGCCGAGCTGCGTCAGTGCCGTGGCCTGCTGGAGCCGTGCGTTCGTGGCGCCATAGCGGTCCGAGGTGGCATCGAAGAGGATTGCGGCTCGGCGCAATGAGGTACTCGCGGCTGTCGCATCGCCGATCTGTTGTGCGGTATTGGCGACGCCCAGCAGTGCCCACGCTTCGACGTTCCGATCCTCGATGCGCTGCGATACCCGGATCGATTCCGCCAGTTTTGCCATCGCCCGCGGTACATAGCCGAGCGTCGACAGGGTGTACCCGTGCCACTGCAGGGTTCCCGCCAGCGTCGGGTCGTCGTGTGCCCGACGCGCTGTCTTCTCAGCCCGGTCGAACCAGGTGATCGCGCGCTGCGCATCGCCGTTTCCGCCGTACAGTGTTCCAACCAGCAGTTCGCAGTTCGCGCTGACGAAGAGCAGCCGCGCGGCATTCGCGAGCGCGATCCCTGCCTCCGCATGCTCCACCCGGCGGGCCGGGTCGACCGAGGCGCGCAAACAGGCCAGCCGCGCCCGCAGCAGCGTGTCCGCCGGTGAGGCGAGGACGCTCGCCGACTCGATCGCGGCCATGGTCACCGCCCCACCGATCCGTCGCTGGTAGAGGAGCGCGATGTACCGCGATTCCGCCCGCTCATCCGGCGGAATGCTGGCGCTGTCGGAGGTCAGCACCTGCAGCAACGATGGGATTCCCGCGAACTCGCCTTGGATCAGACGCGTGACGATTCCCTCGCGCGCAATGGCGTCTCGCCAGCGGCCGTCCGTGACGCGCACGGACGCACTGTCCATCCAGGCCAGCGATTCGCGATAGCGCTGGTCGTACCGAGCCTGCATCGCCAGCGCGAACCGCGGTGCCACGGCCGTCGGGTCCGACGCGGCCCAACGGCGCCAGCCTCCGCTCCGCTCGGCGACGCTGTCGGCGGTGCGTGCCCGCATGGCACTCACCACGAAATCGCGCGGTGCCAGTGTGGTCTCGCCTGGGACCTGTGCAAACGCGGTTTCCGCAGGAAATGCCAGCAAGGCCAGCCGGCCAGCCAGCACCCGGATCCGCCAGGACCGAAGCCACCCGGAGCTCGGCGTCCCATGCATTCGACGCCCCGGCCCCTGAGGCGCCGTCGCACCGGCCACGCGACCATCTCCCGTCATAGCCATCCGACTCCCTCTCGTTACGGAAACTTCCAACCTATGTGCGTCCAATCGGCGATCCGCCACGGTTTTCCACGGGCCGCCATTCCCTGTACTCTGTCGCCGGAGTGGACGAAAGCACAGGCCGCGCCAGCGCCGCCCCCCACGGCCGTGACCCGCGAGCGTGTGGCGTGGCTCGGTCCTCGACCGCGCGCGCTACGTGATTCCGGCCGGCGACACCCTCAGTGGCCCACTGGCCAGTACGTTTGCTTTCATGATTCGAACTCGGAGTGCAGGACGGGAATCGACGGTCCTCGTCGCGCCCGGATGGCAGGTATTGCCACCCGATGGTCGCGACATCCATTGGCACGACGCGCGGGACGCCCAGGCATTCTCGGTTTGCGTCGCGATGGCCCCGCCGCGCCGCCCAGTCACCGCGGCCCCCGGATACGAGGCGCCCCCATTTGTCGCACTCGCCGGACAGCGTCTGCTTGGGCCGGTGTCGCTGAGTGCGCGTCCGCGCGACGCATCGAACCCCCCGCCGTCTGCTCGCACCCGCCGTCTTGGTCACTTCTGATGCGTATCGCACTGTTCTTGCTGCTCAGCGTCGCCGCCTGCACGCCCGCCGATTTGGCCTCTGCCCGGGGAAAGGACGGGGTCACCGTGGCACTCGCCTCGCCGGTTGGGATCGTGGACTCGAGCGATCGCCGGATCGTCTGGCACCCGGCGGCGGATATCTCCCGGTATGAGGTCGTCGTGTCGGATTCGGTCGAGACGCCGGTCTTTTCCGCCGTCACGGCCGATACGCAGGTCGTGCTGCCCGACGCATTTCGATACTCCCTGACGCAGAACTATCGCTGGTATGTCACGGCGTATCGCGACCGGGATTCGACGGCCTGGCGCTCGCCGATCGCGATCTTCCGGCTGAAGGGCGACGGACGACGCATGCCACCGTTACCCAAGCCGTAGACAACCGACATGGATCGACGGCACTACGTGAGCGGCTTCGGCTGCGCCGTTGCGGCGCTGCTCGCCGTGCCGGTCACCGCGCAGTCGACGGGGCGGGCGCCGCTCTCAGCCGACCGGATCTTTCGCACTCGCGATTTCGTCGCACAGGGACTGCCCTTTGTGCAGTGGATGAAGGATGGTCGCAGCTACCTGAGTCTGAAGAGCGAGATCGGCGGCACGGCACTGGTGAAGGTCGATGCCGTCACGGGGGCCGAGACTCTCCTCGTGCCGGCGGGCGTCATGAAGGACGCGAGTGGCGCTGCGCTCGAGATCGAGGATGTCACGCTCGCACCAGACGAATCAAAGGCATTGCTCTTTCATTCATCGGTCCGCGTTTGGCGCACCAACACGCGGGGGATCTATCATGTGGTCGACTTCGTGTCGCGCGTTGTCACGCCGCTCAGCCCCTCGTCGCTGGCACCGGTGCCGTCCGCACCCTCCGGACCGGGATTCATGGCCACCGGTCTTGGCAGCGGCGCGTCCGATCCGAATCTGCAGATGTTCGCGAAGTTTTCCCCGGACGGCACCCGGATTGCCTTTGCGCGGGCCAATGACCTCTGGGTCAAGGAGCTTCGCTCGGGGGCTGAAACCCGGCTGACCTCCGACGGCAGCGACGACATCATCAACGGCACCACCGATTGGGTCTACGAAGAAGAACTTGGACTGCGTGACGCGTTCCGCTGGAGCCCCGACAGCAGACGTCTCGCCTTCTGGCGCTTCGATCAGTCCGCGGTACCGGCGTTTCCGATCGTGGATGAACTGGGACTCTATCCGCGCGTCTCGACCGTGCGCTACCCAAAGGCGGGCGAAGCCAACTCGCGTGTCACGATTCACGTGATCGGCGCGGACGGCAGCAATCGCCATGCGCTCGACGTCGGTCCCGACACCGCCCAGTACGTCACCCGACTGGAGTGGGTGGACAGCGATTCAATCTCGGTCCTCCGACTGCCCCGTCGGCAGGTGCGGCTCGATGTCATACTGGTCAGCGCGACCACCGGCACTGGTCGGATCGTCGTGGCTGAACGGGATGCTGCCTATGTGAACGTCGAGGGTGAGCCCGTCGTGTGGCTCGCCGACCGCCAGCGATTCCTGCTGCGCAGCGATCGGAGCGGATGGCAGCAGTACTATCTGTATCACCGTGACGGGCGGCTCGTCACGCGTGTGACACCAGACAGCATGGACGTGCTCGAGCTGCTCACCATCGACGAGAAATTGCGCGTGGCGTATGTGAAGATCGCCGCTCCGACACCGACACAGCAGCAGCTCATGCGAGTGTCACTCGATGGTCGCCGTGCCGAGCGCCTCACGCAGGGAGATGGGTCGCACGCCACCCTGATCAGCCCGACGTCAGCCTTCGTCTTCGACGCCTGGTCGCGCCTCGGCGTGCCGCCAACGGTGTCGTTGTTCTCGCTGCCGCGCATGACGAAACTGAAGGAACTGACGGACAACGCGTCCCTGCGTGCGCGGCTCGTCGACCAGGGAATTCAACCGGCACAGCTGTTTGCGATTCCGATGCCGGACGGCACCCGGCTCGACGCCTATCGGATTCTTCCGGCCTCCTTCGACAGTACGCGCCGATATCCCGTCCTGATGTATGCGTATGGCGGGCCGGCCGCCCCCGAGGTCGTGGACCAGTGGGGCGGTGCCCGGTACCTCTGGCACGTGTCGCTCGCGCAGCTCGGCTATGTCGTTGTCGTCGTCGACAACCGCGGGGCCGCCTTTCGTGGCCGCGAGTTCCGCAAGGCGACACAGCTGCAGCTGGGCATGCAGGAGACTGCAGATCAACTCGACGCCGCACGATGGCTCGGACGCCAGTCGTGGGTCGATGCCGCCCGCATCGGCTTCTGGGGGTGGAGCTTTGGCGGCTATCTTGCGACGATGGTCGCGGCCAAGGGGGGAGAGCTGTTCAAGGCCGTCATCGCGGTGGCGCCGGTCACCGACTGGCGGCTGTACGATTCGATCTACACTGAGCGATTCATGTCGCTGCCGCAGGAGAACGCCGCCCGCTATCGAGACGCCGCGCCGCAGAACTTCGTGGCAGGAATCCGCGCACGATTCCTGCTGGTCCACGGGACCGGTGACGACAACGTGCATCCGCAGAACTCCACGCAGCTGATCGAACAAATGATCCGCGCCAATCGCCCCATGCAGCAGCTGTTCTATCCGAACCGGACGCACTCGATCAGCGGCGGGAACGCCACCGTGCATCTGTACGAGGCCTTGACACGATTCCTGCGCGAGAATCTATGAACACCAGACGGATGACACTCGTGGTATCGGCAGTGCTCGTGGCCTGTTCCACGCGCCGCGCGCCAGTCCCGAATGATGACATCGAGCGGCAGCGCATTGCTGGCGAAACCGTGCGGACGGTGGAACGCCGCGCGCCGGTGTGGCAGTGCACGCCTGTGGTGCCATCTCCAATGCCGTCGCCGGCCACGCGCGCCGAACGTACCGGCTTCTGCGAAACGACGCCCTATGCAGAGGCCATGGCGTTTCTCGATGCGGTGCGGGCCAAGGCTGCGCCCAACCGCATCATGCAGGTCATGCGCCTCGGCACGTCACCGCGCGGCAGGCCATTGATGGTCGTCACCGCCTGCGCGCGCAGCAATCGTACCGCCGAGACCTGTGACGCCTTCATGACGACGAGGCGCCAGCGCCCGGTTGTGATGCTGCAAGCCAACATCCACGCCGGCGAGGTGGAAGGCAAGGAGGCGGTCCTCGCGCTCCTGCGCAACGTCGTCACCGATGCCGCCCCGAATCTGCTCGACAGCCTGACGCTGGTCGTGGTGCCGCTGTACAACGCTGATGGCAACGAGGCGCTCGGCCCCCAGTCGCGCAATCGCGGTGCACAGTTCGGACCGGCGGTGGTGGGCGAGCGCCCAAATGGCGACGGCCTCGATCTCAATCGCGATTATGTCAAGAGCGAAGCGCCGGAAACGCGTGCGCTGTTGCCGTTGCTGACGACTGGCGGTGTCGATGTGTTCGTCGATCTGCACACCACCAACGGGAGTTATCACGGCTACCACCTGACCTGGTCGCCGTCACTGCACCCCGGGGCGCCACTGGCCAGCTTCACCAGCGACACGCTGCTGGCGGGAATCCGCCGCAGGCTCTGGAAGCAGGGCACCAAGACCTATCCATACGGCAACTTCAGCAACTCATTCGCGCGCGAAGTCTCCCTCGATCAGGCCAAGGAGGGTTGGTTCACGTACGATTCCCGCCCCCGCTTCGGCACCAACTATTTCGGGCTCACTGGGGGCGTCGCAATTCTCAGCGAGGCGTACTCACACGACCCCTTTGCGGTGCGGGTGCGCAGCACCGCGGCGTTCGTGCGCGAACTGCTCGGAACTGTTGGAGCCGACGCCAGCATCCTCGCCCGCGTGAAGGCTGCGCGCCGGGCGCTGGCCGCCGGTGCTGCACCGCGCGGGGTGGTGCTCGAGACCCAGATCACGAAACGCCCGTTCAGCGATAGCGTCCTGGTCGAGTCACTCGAGGCTGACCCGGACAGTGCCCCGGCGGAACCGGGGGTTCCACGCGGCATCCGGCGCACCGGCCGCATCGGCGGGCAGTGGATGCCCGTGCATGATCGTTTTCAGGTCGTCCGGCAGACGACGGTTCCGCCCGGCGGCTGGCTGATCGAATCCGGCGATACCGCCCTCGTGGCGCTGCTGACCCGGCATGGCGTCGTGGTGCGGACCGAGACGATCCGCCGCACGGTCGATGTCGACCGCTTCCAGCTCGACTCGGTGGCGCGACTCGGTCGTGCATTTCAAGGGCACCAGGAGGTGCGCGTCTCCGGACGATGGGTCCGTGCACGGATGCTCCCCTCCGCCAGCTGGCGTTGGGTGCCAGCCGCGCAGCGGCAGTTGCTGGTCGCCGCGCAGCTGCTCGAGCCGGAATCGAACGACGGTGCCACCACCTGGAATTTCTTCGACGACCGGCTGTTGATGGGCAAGTACCATCCGGTGATGCGCATCGTGACGCGACTCGGCAGACCCTGACCGCACCAGTTCCGGACCGGAAGACGGCTATATTTGAGGACTTGGCCGTCAGTGCCGACGGCCCCATCCTTACCCGCCTCCCTGCGTTCTGATGCTGCGCAACGCGCTGCTGTTCCTGTCCAATCAACAGGGCATCTTCAACTTCGTCCGCCACAACGGCATGGCGAAGTCCTTTGCCTCGCGTTTCGTCGCCGGTGAGTCGGTGACCACCGCGATCGAAGCCGTGCGGGGACTGAACGCCAAGGGCATCTCGGCATCGCTCGACTTGCTCGGCGAAAGCACGACGAACGAGAAGGAAGCCTACGCGTCCCAGCGCGAGTATCTCCAGCTGCTCGATCTGATCGAGCGCGAGAAGCTCGACGCGAACGTCTCGCTCAAGCTCACCGCGATGGGCATGGATATCTCCGATGAACTCTGCGTCAGGGTCACGCGCGAGATTCTCGAACGGGCGAAGCAGTACAACAACTTTGTCCGGCTCGACATGGAGTCGAGCCACTACACCCAGAAGACCCTCGACCTCTTCGAGCGGCACTTCTATCCTGACTTCCGTGCCAACGTCGGCATCGTGTTGCAGAGCTACCTGTTTCGGACGGTGGCCGACGCCAAGCGGGCCAGCGAGCTCGGCGCGCGCGTGCGCATTTGCAAGGGCGCGTACAAGGAACCCGCCGAGGTGGCGTTCCCGGAGAAGGCCGACGTCGACAGGAATTACGTCGACGCCATGCACCACCTGATGGAACACGGCAACTACCCCGGTCTGGCAACACACGACGAGATCATCATCGCTGAAGCCCGTCGCTTCGCGAAGGAGAAGGGCATCGCCAGCGACCGGTTCGAGTTCCAGATGCTGTACGGCGTGCGTCGCGATCTCCAGGAAGGGCTCGTGCGGGACGGCTACCGCATGCGCTGCTACGTGCCGTTCGGCACGCAGTGGTACCCGTACCTCATGCGGCGCCTTGCGGAGCGGCCGGCCAACGTTGCCTTCATGACCGGCAACGTGGTGAAGGAATGGTTTGGCGCGCGACGCCGCGCATGATGTGGCTGTGAGCGGGTCCGTCGCGTGGTAAGCGCGTGAGCGGGCAGCACCTCCCGGCCGACCACACGCTGGGTGATGCCAACACGATTGGCGGCTACGCCATCGTTCACGGTCGACCTGCGGCGTTCGAAGGCAGCGATGGGTTTTCGTACTCAGTGGAACTGTGTGCCGACCAGGTGAATGACGCCGGCACACTCTGGGGCGCATATCTGCTCTTCCTCCGCTGGCGCAGGGTGGGGGCGTCCGGCGTCGAGGGGCACCTCGAGACGGACTACATCGCACGTGCGGTCAGCGCCGACGCCGCGCGTGCTGCACTCGCCAGGCTCACGCTGCAGGACGTGCGCGAGCGGCTCGAGCAGCGAATCGAGGAGACCGCACCGCCAACGGCACGCCGCTGGTTCGATGTGATGCGCGATGACACTGGCGCGGGCACGTCGGACACGGCCACCGATACGTCGCATGACTGAGCCGGGTACTGTCGCCCCACACCGCGGCATCATTCTCAGCGGCACCGGCGGAGTCTGGCGCGTTCGCCGCACCGACGGTGAGATCGTCGAGGCGGCGTTGCGTGGACGCCTCAAGCGATTCGATGATGCCAAGGGGAAGCAGGCCCGCGCCAATCGCGATGGTGGCACATCGCGCTCCAGCGTGAAATCACGCGCTGAAAAACGTGATGATCGAAACGACGAACAGGATACACCCGTTCTCAAGCTCGCCGTCGGCGATGAAGTGGAGATTGAACAGCAGGACGAAGGCGCGCAGTGGGCGATCGCCGACATCCTGCCGCGTCGCTCACAGCTCGCGCGCCGCGCGCCTGGCGGCGGTTATGGACAGCGGATCGTGGCAGCCAACGTCGACCAGGTGCTGGTGGTCTTCGCCGCTGCGAACCCCGAGCCGCACCCGCGCATGCTCGATCGCTTCCTCATCATCGCCGAGGCCAACGATATAGCGGCTCGCGTCGTGATCAACAAGGCAGATCTGGTCGAACCCGAAAGCGTTCGTCTCCGCTTCGCCGATTACGAGCGCGCGGGGTATCCGGTGCATGTCACCAGTACCAACACCGGTCGCGGCCTGGATGCGCTGCGCGAGGTGCTCGAAGGTCGCACGACCGCACTCAGCGGACCAAGCGGTGTCGGGAAGAGCAGCCTGATGAATGCGATGTTCCACGGGCTCGACCTGCGCGTGGGCGAGATCAGCCAGAGCGTCAACAAGGGCCGCCATACCACCGTCGGGGCGCTGTTGCATCCGCTGCCGAGTGGTGGGTACGTCGTCGATACACCAGGACTTCGCGAGATCGGCATGTGGGGCCTCACCGCCGAGCACCTCGACGGGTACTTCCCGGAATTCCGTCCGTATCTCGGCGAATGTCGGTTCGCCGACTGTGTCCACACCGTCGAGCCGGGGTGCGCGGTGAGAGACGCGCTGGCTCGCGACGATGTCTCCGCGGTCCGCTACAACACCTATGTCACATTGCTCGATGAACTCGCGAACGAAGCGGAGAGCTGGGAGTAGCTGATGAGCGACTCGCCTGCATCGGCCCCACTGGCGCGCCGGGAGATGATCGCCTGGGTGATCGCCGGGGCCCTCGCGCTCGCGGTGATCGGTCGGATGGCAATCGATCGGGAGTCGACCGTCCCCCCCTCGGACGACCCCGCAGTCGGCCAGGCCAGATCGGCGGTCGCCAACCTGTTCGTGCGCGACTCGGCCAACGCCCTCGTGCCCCTCGCGCCGCGGGACGGACCGGCGATTCTGATGGTGAACTCGAAGACCTGCTCGTTCTGCCGCCTCGCGCTCCGTGACATCGCCGCACGACAGGGGCGTGACGGTGTCCCGCGATTGCGCGTCGTCACGCTGGAGGGCGCAGCGGCGGGGCGAGCCATGCTGAGCAGTTTCGGGGTGCGGGGTGCGTTCAGTTCGGGCCCCGATGGAGAAAGCGATCAGGTGCTGCTCAGCTTTCGAATCCCGGGCACCCCCGTGTTTGCCCGCACCGATCGCCAGGGGCGCATCGTCGAGACGGTGCCTGGCTATCCGGGCCCGGAAGTGCTCGCACGATGGTTGCCTGTCATGCGAGGTCAGTAGGATCGGCGAATCGCACCACAGGCCAGGCAGGCGCATGGTCGTGACCGCTCACCTTTTCAGCACTCAATGAAGCTCCATTGCTCGCTGGGCCTGTTGGTCTTCACTACAATCGCGGTGGCCGCTCACGCCCAGACGCTTGCCGACGCGCGGATGTGTGAACGTGCAATCACCGGCAGTGCGACCGATCGTTCCGCCTTGACGCGTATGGTCGGCACGAATCGGACGACACCTGTGAGCCACTTCGCCGCGGGATGCCTGAACGTGTTGGAGTCGAAGTGGGATAGCGCGGCGTTCCATTTCGACGCGGCCGCGAAAGGCAATCCGCGCAGCAGCGCCGCCTTCCTCTGGGTCGGGAACATCACGGGGCAGCGTGCTCGCATGACGACCGACCCGGCCGGCAAGGTGCGTCTCGCCCCGCAGATCCGCGACGCCTATGCGAGGGCCATCGAACTCGATGGCGCCAACATCGACGCACGCGAGGGGCTCATGCAATACCTGCTCGAGGCACCGCCGCCGCTCGGCGGGGACAAGGCCAAGGCGACCGAGCAGGCGCTGGCCATCGGTCGGATCAATCCGTTTCGAGGGCTCTCGGCGCAGATTGCCATCGCGGCGCGTGGTCGCGACAACGTCGCCGTGGAGAAATTTCTCACCGCGGCGACCACGCAGTTCCCCGACAGTGTTCTGGGCTGGGCCAACCTGTCCGCAATGCAGGCGGATGGTCAGCGGCCATCGGAGGCGTTCGCGACGATCACCCGGTGGCAGGCACGGAAAACCAACGGCATGTTCGCGCTCTTCAGCATCGGCCGCACCGCTGCCGTGACAGGGCAACAGCTCGAGCGGGGAGAACAGGCGCTGCAGCAATATCTCCGTGGACAGCGCGGGCCGAATGATCCGCCGCTCGCCAACGCGAACTATCGTCTCGGTCAGATCTATGAGCGACAGAACCGGAAAGCCGAGGCGAAAGCCGCCTATCAGCTCGCGCTCAAGTCCAACCCCGGCATGCGCGATGCAACAACCGCGCTCGATCGATTGAAGTAATGCGCGCGCCGACGATCGTGATCGCCTCGCTGAGCGCTATTGCCGTCACCGGTGTCTTTTTCTCCATCGCAACACTCATCAGCGGCGCCGGTGCGGTCACCCTGTTGTTCGGGTTGCTGCCCTTCGCTGCGATTGCGTGCCTTCGCGTCAAGCGCTACTCACGCACGGCACTCTTCGTCGCATCACTCGCATCGATGGCGCCACTGATGGTCGGCGTTGTGCTCAGCTGGCCAGACATCGGCGGCGGGATGCCCTATTACGCCGGCATCGTGGCGCTGTTCGCCGGTTTGGCAGGCATGCTGTCCCCTGAGGCGCGGTCATGGCACGCACTCGAGAGTGCGCACCGACTGCTCGACCTGTAGCCAGTTTCAGCGCCCGATGACGACCCGGTCGGAGCCCACCGCGGCCGGCCTTCCCGGGCTTGCGGGTCAAGGCCGCTCGCGTGAGTTCGTCGCTGGGCTGACTTCACGCTCAGGTCGGGGTGTGGCACCCCAAACGCTGGACTACCGGCTGCGCAGTGTTCCCAATCCGCCGTCCACGCCAAGCGTCTGTCCCGTGATCCAGTTGTTCGCCGGATCGAGGAGAAACGCGATCGCACGCGCCACATCGCCCGGTTCGCCCAGACGACCGAGGGCATGCATCGCGACCGACGATTGCTCGGAGGCGGCACTGCCGGTGATGCGCGCAGTCAACGGTGTGCGTACCAGGCCCGGCGCCACACAATTCACGCGGACCTGCTTGGCAGCGTAGCTGGCGGCAGCCGAGAGTGTCAGACTGATCACGCCGCCTTTCGCAGCGGCGATCGCTTCATGGTTGGCCAGTCCGATGCGCGCCGCAGCCGATGCCACCAGCACGATGCTGCCACCGCTGGGCTCCGTGTTGTTCATCATGGTGCGCGTTGCCGACCGGACCAGCGAGAACGCCGACCGGAGGTTCACGCTCAGCACCTCGTCGAACTCCTCGGGGCGCGTCAGATGTGCCGGCTTGAGCAGCAGTGAGCCGACACAGTTCGCGGCGCCATCGAGCCGGCCGAATGTACTGACCGCGGTTTCGACGGCGCGCTCGATGTCGGCTGCGATGGTGGCGTCGACCAGCACGGTGGTCGCGCCGAGTTTAGCGCCGAGTGTCGTCAGCGCGTCGGAGTTGCGGGCCGCGAGGACCAGTCGTGCGCCAGAGGAGGCCAGCTGTCGGGCCAGCGCGGAGCCGATGCCGCCGGTCGCGCCGAGGATGAGATGGACGGGAGAGTTCATGCGGGGCGAATGCGAGAGCCCGGGCCGCAGTTTCAGGCGGACCGTCGCTCAGGGCGACAATCGCTCCACCATCCAGCCCATGGCGTCGCGGCGATACCGAATCCGGTCGTGCAGGCGACTCTGGCGACCCTGCCAGAATTCGATCTGCGTCGGCGCCACGAGGTAGCCCCCCCAGTGGTCTGGCAGTGGCGGGGCGGTCTCGCCGGTAAACCGGGCCTCGATGTCGGCCACCTGCGCCTCGAGCACAGAGCGGCTCGTGATCACGCTGCTTTGTTTGCTGGCCCACGCCCCGATCCTGCTTCCGCGCGGCCGGGAGTCGTAGTACCGGAGGGATTCCTCCGCCGAGACTTTCGAGACCACGCCGCGGATGCGCACCTGCCGCTCCAGTTCCACCCAGAAGAACACCAGCGCGGCCTGCGGATGGGCGAGCAGATCCTGCCCCTTCTGACTGCGATAGTCGGTGAAGAAGGTGAAGCCGCGCTCGTCGACGCCCTTGAGCAGCACGATACGGGCATCGGGGGCACCGTCAGCGGCCACAGTGGCCAGCGTCATGGCATTCGGCTCGGTGATCGAGGCCTCGGTGGCATTGGCGAACCACCGCTCGAACTGAGCGATCGGATCTTCGACCACGTCCGCGACGTCGAGCGACGCCAGTGCGTAGTCGCGGCGGAGATCTGCGATGGACGTCATGGACGAATGGATCCGGAGGTCAGGGGGAAGCCCGTCGGGCGATGCGCGGCATGCCGCAGGAATGCGCGGCCGCAAGCAATTCACCGCGATCGTGAATCGAGACGAGGTGTGGCAGGAGCAACACCGGACAGTCCAGCGTCGCCCCCAGGGTTTCCGACATGGCTGCCAGCGCGTCAGCTTCGATTCCGTCGCCAGGGGCCTTTGGAGACAATATCACGCCAGCAACGCGCATGTGTCGAGAGAGAAGAGCAGCACTGGCCAGTGCCACGTGCCCAACCGACCATCGCGAAACAGGTTCGACGATGATCGTCGGCAGTGCCCATCGGTCGATCAGATCGAGCATCGTGAGCGACGGCGTGATCGGATCGAGCAGGCCGACCGCGTCGGTCACGATCAACGTGGAGCGGCCCGAACAGAGTTCCTCGCGCGCCCGGTCGAAAGCGGCGCCGTGGAGCAGGGTACCCGTCGCGTCGGCCGCGTGCATCGGCGTCCGGTTCGCTTCGAGGGCGAATGGTGTCACGAGTCGCGGATTGTCCATGTGTGCGGCGGCCCAGCGGATCAGCGCCCCGGCGCTCCCGGGTTCGCACGGATCGTCGATGCCGGTTTCCACGGGCACCATCGCGGCGACGTTGGCGCCGTCGTGGGCGAGCAGAGCAATCAGCATTGCCGCCGCAAGCGCCGTCTGATCGTCAGGCGTCACGCTCGTGACGGCGAATCCGGGCAGCAGCCCCAGTGGGGCGCCCGCTGGCTCGCCTGCGTCTCGGCTCATCGTATTCCCCTGCGTTGCATCGCTGCAAAGTCACGCCTTGGACGCGATCTGCCAACCGCTGAAAACCGGCCGCGGTCGCGCCACGTGTGGAGGCCATCCGCATCGCCTGCGACTCGGAGCCGTCCCTGATGCAGCGTTCCACCCGATGTCTCGCTCGACTTTCCTGTCGCGCTGGGCGACGTGGCGGCAGGGAGCACAAAAAAGCGGCGCACACCGATCCGGTGTGCGCCGCTTTATCACCTCTGTCGCAACCTAGTGCGCGGCCGGCGCCTCTCCGGCTGCCGCAGGCTTCACGGAGGAACCATGCGGCAGCGACCCCTTGGCCCGAAACATCGGGTCGGTCGGTTCACGGAATGTCGCCTTGTGGATGCTCCAGGCGCCAAACCACAGGGCAATGGCCACGATGGTCGTCAGGATGGCGGCAGGCCATCCCTCTTTGGTCGGATTGATCGGGACGTGACGTCCCTCGGTCGGGCTGGCCATCAGGCGAACGCTCCTCGTACGACGGATTTACCGGGGCCTGTCCACCGGCTGGGAGTACAATAACACTCCAGGCAAGTCAGGCGGAGGGGCCGGCGCCGACGCCGCCGATGACTCAGGGTCCGACAGGCTGGCCTTCAACGACGGCGACCAACTGATCGATCGTGTATGGCTTGGCGAGGATGCCATCGACCGCAAGTGATTCGACCCTGCCAGTCAGGGGGGAATCGTGTCCATCGCCAGAGCTCAGGACATACCGCGTCCCGGTGCAACTCGGCAGCATTCGCATGCGTCGGATGAGCTCCACCCCGTCCATCTCTGGCATGTGCAGGTCGCACACCACGACGTCGAAGGTGAATTGCTCCGCGATCCTGAGCGCGTGCAACCCGTCGCTTGCTCCCACCACGGCGTGGCCCCGTGACGTGAGGAAACGGGTCAGGAAACTGATGATCGCGGCTTCGTCATCCACCACCAGAATGTCGAGAGCCCGGGCCAGCGGCGGGCTGTCCACGGCGGGCGACAGCGACGTGACCGCCGTCGCGTCCAGCGGAGCATCATTCTCGACCGGCACATCGATCGTCGGCAGCCGAACCATGAACTCCGTGCCGCGACCCAGCTCGCTCTGCACATCCACCACCCCGCCATGCTCGGTCACGATGCTGTGCACGACGCTCAGACCGAGACCCGTGCCGACCCCTTCTTCCTTGGTCGTGAAGAACGGATCCCAGATGCGTCCCAGAACTGACGGTGAGATGCCGGCGCCGTTGTCGGTGACCCTGATCACCACACAGCCATCGTGGTCGAGGGTCGTCGCGACGCGCAATTCGAGAGGCGCCTTCAGTATCGCGCGCTCGCCTCGCATCGCCTCGAGTGCCTGCCGGGCATTGACCACGAGGTTCAACAGAACCTGCTCGAGGCGCGCCGTGTCGCCCTGCACATGCACCGGTTCCTCGGTCAGTGCCAGTGTGACACTGACGCCGCGCGTATCGAGCGCGTAGCGCTGCGTGTCGACGATGTGGCGGATGACGCCATGGAGGTCGACCACCTCACTGCGCGTCACGTTGCCTTGCCGCGCAAAGGTGAGCAGGTCGCGCACCACACGCTCCGCGCGACGCGCCTCGCGGCCGATCGTCTCGAGTGCCTTACGGTCGTCGTCAGGCCACTTGCCACGCAGCAGCAGTTGCGAGAAGCCACTGATCGCCGCCAGGGGATTGTTCAGTTCGTGCACCACGCCTGCCAGCATGTGGCCAAGTGATGCCATCCGTTCGCTGCGTCTGAGGCGCTCATCGCGCCGATGGCGCTCCGTCACATCTTCCGCGATCCCCTCGTACACGGCGGGGCCACCCTCCGCGTCCTCCACCATGCGGAGCGACAGGCGGACATCGATCAGCTCACCGTCGCGACGCCGCCAGGTGACCTCGACCCAGTCGTCGAGCTCCCCCTTCTGCGCAGAGCGCACCAGCCATTCGTGATCCGAGGCGTCCGCGTAGACATCGACGCCGAGGTTGAGCGCCATCAGCTCTTCACGAGTCTCATAACCCAGCAGCTCGACGAACGCGGGATTTGCGTCGAGCAGCCGCGTGTTGCCCTCGGCGCGGTACACGCCGTACACCGCACGGCGCACGAGCGCGTCGTAGTCAGCGCGCGTGCGGGCCAGCATCTGCTGGGCCAGCCGGCGCTCGCCCATGTCGCGAGTCACGGTGATGTAGTCGGTCACCGTCTGGTTCGCGTCGCGGATGATGGTCACGCGCGACTCGACCCAGATCGCCGTCCCGTCCGCGCGCCGAAGGAGCCAGGTGGCAATCGGGTAGCGCTCTCCGCAGGTCATCTTCTCCAGCAACATCATCGCGATGGCCCGTTCCGTCTCCGTCATCAGCGAGGTGAAATGCGTTCCGACAAATCGCTCGAGCGGGAACCCGAACAGTTCTTCGACGAAGCTGGAGGCGTACGTCACCACCCCCGAGGGATCGATCATGATCACGGCAGCTTCGATCGTTTCCGCGAGCAGGCGCGAAAAATCTCGTCCGGCGACACCGATCGCCTCGGAGGCGGCGGGCACAGGAGGCGGCTGTCGCGGCTCCATCAGGGCAGGGAATCGCGGGTCATATGCGGGGACGCTACTGATGACAGGCCCCGCGTCGACACGCAGCGCACCGGACGTCAATGCACCTCATTGCCCGACGCCCAGTGCGCGATCAATCGCTCCACGCACCGTTGCATCTCCGGCGGGAATCGCGCCGGAGTGCCGCCAGAGCAGGCGCCCATCAGCTGAGACCAGCCAGCTCTCTGGAATCCCAACCGCGGCGATCTGACCGCGTACCTGATCGGCTGGATCACGCCCGATCATGAAGGTGGCGCCCATCGCTTTCGCGCTCGCCGCCACGGCCGCGTCATCGTCGATGTCGATCGAGATCGCCAGCACCCGCAACCCACGTGACGCATACGTCGTGTGCAGCGCCTGCAGTTCAGGAAACTCGGCCTTGCACGGTCCGCACCAGGTTGCCCAGACATTGACCAGCGTCACCGGCTGCCTGACGGCGCCACCGATCCGCGCCGAATCACCGGCCAGCGTGGCAACCGTGAACGCGGGTGCCGCATCCCCGACGTCCGGCGGCCGGTACGCCTCAGGCACCTTCTCCGCCTTGGTGCAGGCGACCGCGGAGCTGGCCAGGGTGAGTGCAACGACGAGGTGACGCATGATCGTCCCGGTTCTGGCGCCGGCTGGCGCCGGCGTGGTTGTCATACGCGAGATCAGCACGGAAAGCCGATGGTTTGCCCGCTGGAAGGACGACAAGCCAGCCGACTGACACCGACCCGACCCGCACATCCCGATCTCAATGATACGCGTCGTGATCGCGACCCGCTGTTGATCCGGCGGCAGTGCCCGGACCGTCGGGATCGGCCGATCCCCGATTACTCGCCAGGGAGCGGTGTGACCACGAGCACAGCCGTCACGACGAGGACGATGGCGGCGAGCGCCACTTCGATCAACAGTGACCGGCGGAGCGCGGGCACGCCCATCGTGTCGCGCAACCGTGGACCGAGTCGTCGCCAGTTGAGGGCGCCCATCGCCATGATGACGACGAGGAGCCCGGCCTTCAGCAGCACGTAGCGGCCCCACTCGGTAGCCCAGAGATCATCCACTGTGCGCAACTGCAAGACACTCGACACCACACCGCTCATTGTCAGCGCGGCTGCTCCGCTGAGCGCGATCGGTGGCACGAGCGGAACCAGCAGGCGCAGCCGCGCGTCGGCAAGAGCCGCCCGGTCTGGCGGCACGAGACCCTCGGCGTTCGGGATGACCACGCCAAGCCAGCCGATCACGCTGATCCCGCCAATCCACAGGCCAGCGCCGAGGACATGCGCGACATCGGCGGCGAGCGCAATGGACGTGTGCATCTCATTGCCGATCGCATGCCCCTGCAGCGCCGGCGTCGCACAGAGCCCCGCGGCGCCAACCGTGGCGATCAGCCATGGCCCGGTCTTGTGGCCCGAGGTGCGCGCGCACACCCGCAGCCCGATGAAGGCGACGATGAGTGCGAGACACTGCCAAAGAAAACCGGTTCCCCACATGGTCGAGCTCAGCAGCGGTCCAGCGCCGGCGAACAGCGGATCTCCGGGAGACCGAAGCGCCAGGATCTGGTCCGCGAGGCGTATCAACGACGCCGGGACCATTGCGCCGCACGCGATGATCCCCGCGCGCGCGGCGTCACGTGCGAGCGCGTCGCGCGCGTCGGGCTCGATCACGAGCCGAGGCAGCAATGCGACGCCGACCGCGCACACACCAACGATCAGCACCGTGGCGACGAATGTCAGCCATCGCGCGAGGATCCACTCCACGATCGCGTGGCGTCAGCGTGCGGTTGGTGTGCTCACATCGAACGGAATGACACCATTCAGCACATGTCCGTCACGCGCCATCGTCCGCCAGACGATCTCGTAGTGACCCGCAACAAGCGCCGCCCCGACCGGGACGGTGATCGGTGAGTTCGTTGCGGCCGCGCGCGCCAATGGCGCCAGCGCGCGCTCCACCGCTGTCGCGCCGGCACCACTGCGGATCTTGATCGCCGTCACCGTCAGCTCGGGCCGCTGCGTGAACCAGAGCCGGATCTCGGTCGGCGACTTCGTCAGCCGGGCGTTGGCCGTCGGTTCACTCCGTGACAGCTTCAGGTGCAGCACCGACGCGTTGGCCAGCGGCGGCAGCAGCACCACGGCTGCCACTGTGGCGAGTCGCGCACTCCAGCCGCGCCCAGTCACTGGCCGAGCACCAGCGCGAAGATCAACGGCGCCACGATCGACGCGTCACTTTCGATCATGAACTTCGGTGTGTTCACGCCGAGCTTCCCCCACGTGATCTTTTCGTTCGGCACTGCGCCGGAGTACGAGCCATAGCTGGTGGTGCTGTCGCTGATCTGGCAGAAATACCCCCACAGCGGCACGTCATCCCGCTGCAGGTCCTGATGCAGCATCGGCACCACGCAGATCGGGAAGTCGCCCGCAATCCCGCCGCCAACCTGGAAAAATCCGAGGGACGATTCCTTCGTGATCTGCGTGTACCATTCGGCGAGGAACATCATGTACTCGATGCCGGTCTTGACGGTGTGCACGTTCTTCACGTCGCCGCTGATCACGTGGCCGGCGAACATGTTCGCCAGTGTCGCATCTTCCCAGCCCGGCACGATGATCGGCAGGTTCTTCTCGGCGGCGGCCAGCAGCCACGAATTCTTCGGGTCGATCTGGTAGCTGTCCTTCAGCTTGCCCGAGAGCAGGATCTTGTACATGAACTCGTGCGGGAAGTAGCGCGCGCCCACCTTGTCGGCCGCAATCCACTCCTCGAGCACGACACTCTCGATCCGGCGCATCGCCTCCATCTCGGGGATGCAGGTGTCGGTCACCCGGTTCATGTGCCGCTCGAGCAGGTCCTGTTCCTGCTCCGGCGTCAGATCGCGCCAGTTTGGAATCCGCTCGTAGAAGTCGTGAGCGACGAGGTTGAACACATCTTCCTCGAGATTCGCTCCGGTGCAGCTGATCCCGTGAATCTTGTCCTGCCGGATCATCTCGGCCAGCGACACACCCAGCTCGGCGGTGCTCATGGCGCCCGCCAGCGTGACGAACATCTTGCCACCGCTGGCGAGATGCGCGGTGTACCCGTCCGCTGCCTCGACCAGTGCGGCGGCATTGAAATGGCGGAAGTTGTGGCGGAGGAACGCCGAAACCGGCGCGGCAGTCGGAGCGGTCATTGGCTTGGCAGTCGGCGCCGCGGCCGGCGCGGCTGGATCATCGAGGCGGGGGTGGACCATCCCACAAAGATAGCCGCTCGGCCTCGGCCGTCGCTCAGGCGACCGGAATCACCTGACTGATCACCGCGATGAAGTGACAGGCGCTCCCCGCCAGCACGAACAGGTGCCAGACCGCATGGGAGTAGCGCAGGCGTTCGTTGTGATAGAAAATCGTGCCGGCCGTGTACGCGATACCACCCGCCAGCAGCCAGATCAGCGCCGAGACCGGAACTTTCACCAGCATTGGCTTGATTGCAAAGAGCGACATCCAGCCCATGCCGATGTACACCAGCGTCGAAAATAGCTTGAAGCGCCCGGTGAAGAAGAGCTTGAACACGATCCCTATCGTGGCAAGCCCCCACGCGATGCCGAACAGCCACCAGCCGACGACGCCGCGCAGCCCGATCAGCGCAAAGGGCGTATAGGTACCGGCGATGAGCATGTAGATCGCGCAGTGATCAAACACCTTCAATCGCCGCTTCGCTGCCGCCGACGGGATGGCGTGATACAGTGTCGATGCCGTGTAGAGCATCACCAGCGACGCGCAAAAGATCAGCGCGCTGATCACCTGCATCCGTGTGCCGTTAAGTTGCGCCAGGGTCACCAGCACCGCGCCAGCGGCCGCACTGGCCAGCGCGCCGACGCCGTGCGTGACCGCATTGGCGATCTCTTCCCGATGCACCGTCTCTGCCGTCACGGCCATGGGCTGCCTTTCATGAGGTTGGACACGAAAGCTAGCCTAACGCACGACGTAGGTGATCGTATTGCTCGCCGCGTGGGCCGAACAGAACCCGGCAAAAACCCCGGGCTCGACCCGGTAGTTGCGGACCGAGTTGGCCGGAGCGCTGAAGAGGCCAAGGTTCTGGAACGTCGTATCGCGATTCTCGAGCCGGATCCTGGTGACACGTCCCGTCGCGCTGACGAAGACGGTCTCCGGCAGCGGTGTCGTCTTGCCCCATCGGTCCACGACCACGCCCCGCCCACCCAGCTCCACGCGCAGCTCGAGCGCCGGTCGTGGCCACGCCCACCAGGCGGCCAGCGCCGTGAGGGTGGCCAGCCCACCGATCGTGGCACGCCGCTGCAGGAGCCTATTCACGGACCGGAATGCGCAGGGTATCGACCCGGGCTGATCGATAGCGCAACCTGGCGACGACCGTGTCGCCAACGCGGAGCGCCGTGTGCAGATCGGACGCCATGATGTGGAGCCCCCGCTCGGCAAAGGCAACCGAGTCCCGCGGCGCGACCATCACCGAGTCGACGGGCACCATGCTGCTCATGTCGTTCCTGTCGACCGAACGGTGCAGGGAGACGGAGCCGGCCACGTCGATCTCGACGCTCGACAGGACCAGCGTATCAGGCCCCGGGTTCCGCAGCATGAAATACACCGCCGATGACGCCCCTTGCTCGGCGGGTCGCATGTGCGGCGCGCCCGACTGATCGACAGCCGGCTTCCCTCGACCGCAGGCCGCCACCGCGAGCAGCAGGGACGGAATCATCAGGCGCGCACTCACAAGAGTGCCCGGATGTCCGCCGCGATCTGCGTCGGCGTCAGGCCTGCGCGGTGCATCAACCGGAGCTTGCCATCGCGGTCAACCACGAACACCTGCGACGGATGACTGACGGTGTAGGCAGCACCCGGTCCATCCGGCAGGCCATCCCGGAACGCCGCGAGCTTCCACTCGGCGAGCGTGGCGTCGATCTCCGATCGCGACCCGGTGACGCCGACGAAGCTCGGGGAAAAGCGGGCCACATATCGCGCGGTAATCGCCGGCGTATCGCGCTCGGGGTCGACGCTGACGAAGACGAATCTCACATCCGACGCCCTCGAACCGAGCGAATCAGCGGCGTGGCGCCAGTCGACCAGTGTGGTCGGGCAGACATCAGGACAGTGCGTGTAGCCGAAGAAGACAAGCACGACCCTGCCTTTCTGCCGAGCGAGATCAAATTGGACCCCGGTCGAATCCGCCAGATGAAGCCGGGGAGCCGCTTCAGGGGGGTCAAGGACGATCCCGTTGTATGAGGGACCCGCACAGGCCGTGGCGAGAACAGTGAGGCAGGTTCCAAATAGGACGCGCATTTCCTCAAGCTAACGGTCGGCGAAAGGCGGTTGCTGCCCATGACCGTTTCTCGTTATCATATCATTCTCAATAGCGGCCGCTGATCGTCAGTCTTTTGTTGATGTGACGAACACGACGCGGCTTCATCGATGTGACTCGCCGGTTCGCAGCAGGGTCACCGCGGTCGGGCCACACGATCACCACCCGACCGCCTTGGGCAGAGGATTGATGGAACGGAATACACGGCAGCGCGGCGCGATTCGGCGTGTCTTCAGCACACTGCATCGTCCGCTGTCACCAACAGAAGTGCTCGACGCGGCCAAGTCAGAGGTGCCGTCGATGGGCATCGCCACGGTCTATCGCACCATCAAGACGCTCGTGGAAGAAGGCGAGCTCAAGAGCATAGACATTCCAGGGGAGGCGCCGCGCTACGAGGTGGCCCATCTGGGGCATCACCACCACTTTCACTGTCGAGCCTGTGACAAGGTCTTCGAAGTGGAAGGGTGTCCCACGGATATCCAGAAGCTGGCGCCGAGTGGGTTTGTCACTGAGGGGCATGAGGTGATGCTGTTCGGACGCTGCACCGCGTGCAAGGCGGCGTGATCGAGCCGCCGCCGCCCGGTAATGGAAGCCACCACGGCTTGTCGCGTTGAGCGCATGTGATTTCGGCAGGCCCGTTCGCGTCTGGCGCGCGACAGTTCTGGCGCACTCGTGTCGTTGCGGGTGATTCGCCACGCACGCCTCACTGGCGCGGTTTGCCAGTTCGCACCGGATTTCCAGCTGTTTGCTGCATTTCTGTTGTGATGACTCCGGGTGCTTCTTACCCTCCGATTCCGCGAAGCAGCGAGCGGGAATTCTCCGCTCGAGAAGCGTTTGACCCCTCCGGCGCTCCGCCATTGTGTGCTGATGTGCCGGTCCAGAGCGTGGTTTTGCGTAATGAACATCAGGCCGAGAAGCTGACGTAGTCAGGCTCGCCTGTCTGACGCAGGACCCTGCGGTGTCACAATACTCCCCTTGAGTGCGAGGAACCTGAAAATGCGCAGAACGTTGGCTGGTACGGTTGGAGTTGCCTTGCTGCTTGTCGCACCGGTGCGCGAGGCGCGCGGCCAGGTTGCACTCGGCTACACGGACGTGGGCGGCGTCATCGGACTTGGCAATATCGGAGATGCGTCGATCGCCTTCGGCGGCCGCTTCGAGAAGGTCTTCAAGAAACTGCCAAACCTTGGCGATGGCCTGCTCGGTATCGGTGTCAGTGCTGACGTGTACAGCTACGATTTCTCCACCGCAGGCTCGCTTCGCTACATCCCATTCGGCGCGACGGCCAATTATCACTTCAAGATTGATCCCAAGACCAAGTTCGATGCGTTTCTCGGGGCGGGACTTGGGTTCCTGACCATCAGCTGTTCCGGTTTCGGGAACTCGGGCTGCGGCGGCTTCAACAGCGGGTTGTACTTCATCGGCCGAGCGGGTGGACGGTACTTCATGAAGCCGAACCTGGCCCTGTATGCCGACGCCGGAGCGGGTGCCGCCTCGATCAACTTTGGTGTGACCGTCAAGCTGAAGTAGTGCCGCGCGGTGGCGGACGCGACCTGACCGCGCGCGTCGGAAGGTCGCGCCAGGGATCACTGCAACACGGAACGGGCGGCACTTGCGTGTGCCGCCCGTTCCGTGTTGCGTCCGTGAGAATTCGAAAGGGTCCATCGCCGGGGCCGCCGTCGGCACCCTTCATGCAGTAACGAGTAGCGGTAGTCAGGCGGGTGGCTGCCGATTTCTGCTGCACCACACTCACGATCCGGGACAGAACTTCATGCGCAAGACACTGATCGCTTTGCTGGGCACACTCTCACTCACCGCGTTGCCAATGGCCGCTGCCGATGGCCAGGTCCGCAAGGGGTACTCCGATGTCGGGTTCGTCCTCGGCCTCGGCAACATCGGCGACGCCAACCTCTCATTCGGTGGCCGCTACGAGAACATCTTCAAGAAGCTGCCGGATCTCGGCAATGGGCTGCTGGGATTCATGGTGAGCGCCGATGTCTACAGCTTCGGTCGCGGCAACCGGAGCACCGTGCGCTACATCCCGATCGGTGCCACGCTGAATTACCACTTCCCAATCGATCCCTCGAACAAGGTCGATCTGTTCCTCGGCGCCGGCCTGGGTTTCCAGAGCGTGAGCTGCTCGAACTTCGTGAACAATGATTGCGGCTACAACAGCGGGCTGTACGTGATCGGGCGCGCCGGTGGCCGCTACTTCTTCACGCCGAAGGTCGCGCTGTACGGCGATCTCGGCGCAGGCGCCGCGACGCTGAACCTTGGCCTCACCTTCAAGCTCCAGTAACTGCGGCTGGTGCCGCACTCAGGATGACAAAAGGGCGGCCGGTGCATCAATGCACCGGCCGCCCTTCGTCGTTCATTCACCGACAGGCCGCGACGCTCAGCGCGCGTAACGCTTCTTGAATCGGTCGACACGACCCTGCGTGTCGATCATGCGCTGCTGACCCGTGTAGAACGGGTGCGAATGGCTGGTGATTTCCATCGTGATGACCGGATAGGACTTTCCATCGGTCCACTCCATCATCTGCTCGCTCGACTGGGTCGAGCGGGTCACAAACGCGAAACCCGACGAGGCGTCCTTGAAGATCACCGGGTGGTACGCGGGATGAATGCCGTCCTTCATAGCTGCTATCTCGTCTTGAGGTCACGCGCCGGGGTGCACTTGTTCCCGGCAAGCCTCGAAACGTAGCAGCGCCTGCGTCCAGAAGCGAGTGCTCTCGGCGCACTTCAGGTGACGCGTGGTGGCCGGAGGACCTCTGGCGATGTCACGGCGTCGGCCTTGACGCCGCAGAAGTCACTCTATTTATTGATAGGTGCGTATCAGGTGCCGGTATCATTACGCGCGGTTCCAGCGGCATCACGGCCTGATCATCGGCCGTTTTCGCTCGAGCGTCACCTCTCCAACTGCAGCCGATGGGTATCTCCGTACCGACCACCTCGCATGCCCGGCCGTCGCTCGACATGGTCGGGGCGTCAGCGTCGCTCGCCTGTGCGGTGCATTGTGCTGTGGTCGCGCTCCTGCTCGGCGGCGCGCCGGCGGCAGCATTGCTCGCGGCGCCCTGGATCGACTGGGCGTTTCTTGCCACATCCGTCGTGATCGGACTGACCGCGCTGATCCCGGGATACCGTCGGCATCGACTGCGCACGCCGCTGGTCCTGTTCGCGAGCGGCATTGCGATGCTCGTCACGCTTCGCTCCTTGCGCGTCGGGCCGTCGGTCTTCGAGATGGTGATTGTGATCGTGGCCGCCGCCTGCCTGGTGCTGGCGCACTGGAGGAACCGCGGCGCGTTGCACCGTTGCGCCTGCGGCCCGGCTCACCACTGAAGTTTCCTGTCGTCACGCCAGCGTCGCGGCGAGTTCACGCGGTTGCGGCACCCGCCAGACGAATGCTGCCCACATCACCATTGACGATGACGCTGTAGTGCACTGGCAGCGCGGGATCGAGCGAGTCACGTACGCTGCAGTACTTCGAGATCGCCAGCTCGACAGCACGCTCCGCGTGTGATCGCTCGACTCCCGCGCCCTGCAGGTGATAGGTGAGCGTCGCAGCGACCACGCGGCGCGGTGCGCCATCGGCTCGCTCGCCCACCGCATCAATCGAAAGCGCGGTCAGCGGTGTGCGCCGCTTCGCGAGGATGTCGACCACATCGACGGCCGTGCACGCCGCCAGCGCGCTCATCAGGGCATCGACCGGGCTCTGGCCGGTGACTCCATCACCGTCCAGCCGAATCGTCGGTCCGCCGGGGCGCCCGGAATCGAACCGTCGATCGCCCTGCCACTCCAGATGAACTGTCGACGGAGGTTTCGTGCCGCTCATGCTGTGGTTGTCGGCGCCGAAGGGCTGGAGCCAGTGACGATCGGAGTCCGGACGGCGTTGCCGTACTCCGTCCAGCTGCCATCGTAGTTCCTGACGTCACGATACCCGAGCAGGTAGGTCAGCGCAAACCAGGTATGCGACGAGCGCTCGCCGATCCGACAGTACGTGATCGTCGGCTCGCCCGAGCGAAGGGCGTGTTCAGTCTCGTAGATCGCACGCAGCTCCTCGGCCGACTTGAAGGTGCCGTCGGCGTTCGCCGCGCGAGCCCAGGGCACGCTGCGCGCACCGGGGATGTGGCCACCGCGCATGGCGCCTTCCTGCGGGTACTCCGGCATATGCAGCTTTTCGCCGGTGTACTCCTGTGGTGATCGGACGTCCACCAGCTGGCCGGACGCCCTGGAGTGCGCGAGCACATCGGGCAGAAACGCCCGGATCCGCGCATCGTCGCGCTCCTGCGCCACACACCAAGTCGGGGGATATGTCGATCGGCCGGTCACCAGCGGACGCCCTTCCATCTCCCATTTCAGGCGGCCACCGTCGAGCAGGCGGGTGTTCTGGAAGCCGAAAAGATGAAAGACCCAGAATGCGTATGCAGCCCACCAGTTGTTCTTGTCACCATAAAACACCACCAGCGTCTCTTCGCTGATCCCGAGCTTCCTGAGCAGCATCTGGAATTGATCGCGCGTCACATAGTCACGCATGACCGGATCATTCAGATCAGTGTGCCAGTCGATCTTCTGCGCACTCGGAATATGCCCAAAATCAAAGAGCAGGATGTCCTCGTCGCACTCGAGCAGCCGAAGGTTCGGGTCATTCAGGTGCTCCGCCAGCCATCCCGTGCTGACCAGAACTTCAGGCGTGGCGTAACCCCGTCCGAGAATTGCCGGATCGGCGAGCTGCAGTAGAGTCGTCATGACACGGAAAGATGTAAGGACAGAGGTCGCTGCACGGCGTCGGTGTGGGCCGCCTGGCGCCCGCACATGATGATATCGTCGCGCGCGGGAGCCATTCACGCCAGTGCAGATATCGTCTTCGAGGCCAACTCCACCGGATGCAGCCCGGTTTCCAGGTGATCAGGTGCCGCGCCAACCCGTCCGTCGAGGCCCGGGCGCGAAATCGGAGTAACTTTCCGGCCATGCCAGACGACAGGCCCCCAGTCCCACCGATGATCGACGGCCGGATCGCGTCCGCCGACGCGCTTCGTGTCGACGCTGACGCTGTCGTATACCGGCTCTTCGACGTCGGGTATGAGATCGCGCTCGACCGCGTCCTCGAGCTGTTGGCCACCCAGGCGCCCGCTCGTGTCCGGCCGGTCCGCGGCGAGGCGCAGGCGCTCCAGATTCCGAACCCACCGATCACGGTCATTCTGGGGAGCGAAGAGGTGGTCCTCGGCGGTGACAGGCTCACGGTCGAGGTCAGCGCACGCATCTTCGACTTTGGCGTGATCAGCCTTCGGGCGCGCGTCCCGGCTCCGCCCGGGATCACGTGGCATGGTTTCGTCGATTTCGGGGAATTGCTTGATGCCGCTGCCGTGATCCCATCGCTTCTCGACGGGCACCTCACGTCGCTCACGGAGCGCATCCGAAGCTGCATTGAACGTCCGGCGATCGCGCAGCAGACCGAGGACTACATCGTCTATCGCGTGGCGCGATTGACGGACCTGCAGGGCACGGCGGTCCTGCCCGCAGTCCTCCACGACACGCTGCTCTCTCCGCTGTTGCTCAACGATCGGCGGACGCTCAGCGCCGGCGCGATGCGGGAACTCCTGCCGCACCGTTTCAGCTATACCTCGGAGGATCTCGCCGTCCTGACGTGGGACAATGCCCTCATCGTCGACGCGTCGCTGGTGGACACCGATGTGCAATTCATTCTTGAGTTCGCCAATGCCCAGCTGCTGGAACTCCGATTCTACGACGCGACGCTCGACGCCGAGCTGCCGCGAATGTACGACCGGATCGAGGCGGCGCGCCCTGGGTCACGGCAGCTCGCGATGTTCAGTCGTCGCTACGCACCACTGCTGGCGGAACTGCAGCGGACCGTGGCTGACAGCACCGAGCTGGTGGAGCGGGTGGAAAACGCATTGAAGGTGACCGACGATGTCTACCTCGCGCGCATCTACGCCGCGGCGCTGGAGCTCTTCCGCGGGCGTGCCTGGCGGGCCGGTATTGACCGAAAGCTGGCGATCATTCGCGAAACGTATTCGATGCTCAATGACGAGCAGCAGTCCGCGCGAAGTGAAGCGCTGGAGGTGGCCATCGTGCTCCTGATCGTGCTGGAGATTCTGCTCGCAATTTTTCGGCACTGACCCAGATGCTTCCTCGGATGGACCCGTACGCCCGGCATGTGATCGTCTGCACCGGATCGTATTGCTCGCCGGACCGCCGCGGGCGCCACATCTACGCCGAGTTGGCGCGGCTGCTCCAGCGAGAGGACCTGCTGTTCGGCCCCACCCGGGTGAAGCGCGGCGAGACGCCGTGCCTCGGGGTGTGTGCCGCGGGGCCCATCGTCGCGGTGTACCCGGAAGGGGTGTGGTACGCGAACGTGACGCCGGCACTCCTCGAGCGGATCGTGGTCGAACATCTCAAGCACGGAACGGTTGTGGAAGAGGCCGTCTTCCACCGCCTCGGTCAGTCGTAGTGGCGTGGAATCGAAGTTCGGCTAGCACAAAGCCGGATGGGGCGCCCGGATGGCAAGGCGAAAACCACAGCGATACCAGCGGTATCGCGAGGATTTTCAACGCAGCCAGCCGGGATGCTCCGACCGGCGACTGCTTCCCGAACTTCGGTTCCAGGCCACTAGTGCATGCCCTTTGGACCGCGTCGACGTTGCTCCGCTTTGAGTGCTTCGTCCAGCGATCGCAGGTGCCGAGGCCAGACGTGCCGGGCATAGCGCCGGAACGTGGTCAGGGTATCGGGCTCGTCGGTGAGAAATTCCGCCAGTCGCCGGTGTCCCTTGCGCAAATTGCAGGGGGCGCAGGCGGTCACTACGTTGCCGCCAGACCGGTCGCCGCCGCGCATTTGTGGCTGGACGTGGTCGATGGTCAGTGCCTCGGGCGGGAACTGCTCTCCGCAGTACACGCACCGCCACTCGTCTCTGGCAAGGATTGCTTCGCGCTGCACGATGGTTGAATTCCCCGATCCACGACGCGCGCTGTTCTCGGCGGCACGCAGGTTCATCTATGACCCCGACGGTCCCGCGTCGTCCTTTCAGGACGCACGGGATGTTCCTCGACTGACCCCTCATACCCTGGACGCCGCCCGCATGGCACGCACCCGCGATCGTATTCTGAGCAACCTGGAAGAGATGTACAAGGAAGCCTTTGATCGGGCGAGGGCATCGGAGGATCCGTCTCAGATGGTTGCACTCGATTTCGCGTACCGGCGCGAGCAGCTCTACTTCGAGATCCTGCTCGACCTGCGCGACTCGATGGATCGCCGGCAAGGATGATATGAGCGCAATCGCGCTGGCCTTCGTGAATGGTCGGATCCGTACCAATGATGTTCGACGACCCGTGGCTGATGCCTTGGCGATCACTGGCAAGGAACTGGCGCTCGTTGGTTCAAGCGCTGAAGTGAGGAAGCTGGCAGGCGCCTCGGCGCGCGTCGTGGATCTCCGTGGTGCCAATGTGCGCGGTATTCCACAGGACGCGGTGCTTCGGCGCGGTGGACCAGCGTCATTCGTCGTGATTGCGCCTGGTGACGGCGGCGCTGAACTGATTCGCGTGGTCGATGGCGCGATCGTGTCGGTGACCGCGTCCAAGTGACGCGTACCGCTGCGCTGTTGCAGCGGGTTCGATTCGTGCGCACGGTGGTGTTGACGGTGTTGACGGTGTTCGTGTGCGTCGGCGCTCCCGCGCAGGTGCCCGCTGCGACTGCGCAGGCGTGGCTCTTCACGTACCGCGTTGCACCGTCCGCTGGCGGTCAACCGATGCCGGCCGCCGAGCAGCTCATGGATGTTGCGGTCTGGCGCGGCATTGCGCGGATCACGGTGCGTACGGGCGCACTGCGCCAGCTCACTGGTGAAGGCGGGACGATGCTCCTGCGCTCCGCAGACAGCGCGCTGGTGGTGATCAATGCCGCCCGCCGCGAGGTGCTCACAGGCAGCATGGGAGACGTCGGGGCCCTGCTGGGTGGTCCGGGTGCCGGCGCTCCCATCGAGGTCAGTGACGTGCGCAGTACCACCCGAACGCTCGGACGTGGTCCGGCGCTGCTCGGCTACGCGACGCGACACGCCGTCTTGACTCAGCGCTACACGCTGCGACTCAACGCCCCAGGCATCGCCCGTGAGATTCGGACGGAGCAGACCGTCTCACTCGACATCAGTCGAGACATCGGGCGACTGGACCCCGCGTTCCCGCTGTTTGCCGAGCAGTTCGCGCGGTCGCTCGGCCTCCCCGAACCGCTACGCCGGCAGCTGCGCGCCGCAGAGCGCAGTGTCCCGGTCGGGTTCCCCGTGCGCAGCAGCAGCGAGGGGACGACCATATCGGGGGCCGATACGGTGCACACCACCACGCGCGCACTGCTCACGGAATTGAGACGCGATGCCGTCGATACTGCGAGCTTCATGATTCCGCCTGGCTACCGCGTCACGGAGATGAGCCGACTGCTCGGCCCAGGCCGCCGGCCGCAGCGTCGCGACCACTGACCGTCGGCACTCTCGGATGCAAGCGCGCCCGCCATCGATATGATGGCGGGCGCGCTTGCATGCACAGGCCTGCGCTCAGTACGTGACGATCTTTCGATAGGCCTGCCGGAATGTTTCCTGCTGCGGCAACGTCGCATCTTCGAGCTGCGGTGCGTAGCCGACGAACGTGTCGGCACTCGCGACCCGCATGACCGGAGCGTCGAGGTAGGCGAAGCACTCCTCCGCGATCGCGGCCGCAATCTCGGCGCCATAACCCCACGACATCGAGTCTTCGTAGCCGACGATCACCCGATTCGTCTTGCGGATGCTGGCAAAGACCGTCTCCTTGTCCCACGGCGACAGTGTGCGCAAGTCGATCACTTCGGCACTCACGCCCTCGTCGGCCATCTGATTCGCGGCCGCCAGCGCGCGCTGGACGGTGGCGCCGTACGTCACCACCGTCACATCCGTGCCTTCCCTGGCGATGCGCGCCTTGCCGAACGGGATCATGAAGTTCGGCCCAGGATTCATCGCCTTGTTGTACGTCTGGCGATAGAGATGCTTGTGCTCGAGGAAAATGACCGGATCCTCGCAGCGGATTGCCGTGCGCAGCAGACCACTGGCATCCAGCGCATTGCTCGGGCAGACCACGCGGAGACCAGGCGTATGCGTGAAGAGTGATGCGCCGGTCTGTGAGTGATAGACGCCGCCGCGGATGTACCCGCCGTACGTGGTCCGGATCACCACCGGTGCGGCGAAGGCGTTGTTCGAACGCCATCGCATCACGGCCAGTTCATCACGGATCTGCATGAACGCCGGCCAGATGTAGTCGAAGAACTGGATCTCGACTACTGGCTTGAAGCCGCGCAATGCCAGCCCGATCGCACGGCCAACGATGTTGGCTTCGGCCAGCGGTGAATTGTAGACCCGTGTGCTGCCAAACTCCCGCTGCAGTCCGTGCGTGACCTTGAACACGCCACCTTTGCCCTTCACCTGGTCCAGCACCTCCGAGCGGCTGGCATCCGCCACATCCTCGCCGAACATCAGGATCTTCGGGTTGCGGCGCATTTCGTCCTTCATGCACTGGTTCAGCAGTTCGACCATCGTCGTCTCGCTACCGCTGAACTGCGGATCGTCCTCGGTGTCGAACTGCTCGCCGGTTGGATCGACGTCAGGTGAATACACGCCGTGATACACGGTGCTAGCGTCCGGCTGTGCCGCCGCGAGCGCGTCGTCGGTGGCCAGCAGCAGCTCCGCTTCGACGCCATCGGCGATGACCGCCAGCTCTTCCGCACTGGCCAGGCCATGCTGCAGCAGCCAGGCGGGGAACGTCGTCAGCGGATCGCGCGCCGCATCCGCCTCGCGCTCTTCCGCCGGGCGATACATCGTCTCATCGTCGGACAGCGAGTGCGAATACGGGCGGATCACCTTGGCATGGACGAACGCCGGACCGTGGCGCTCGCGTGCGTAGCGCACCGCGCGCTGCATCACCTCATAACTGGCGATCAGGTCGCAGCCGTCGACCTCCTGGATGTAGAGGCCAGGGAAGCCGCGGACCAGCCTGGAGATCGAACCACCGGCTGTCCCCACTTCGACCGGCACGCTGATCGCATAGCCGTTGTCCTCCACCAGGTAGACCATCGGCAGACTGAGATTGCACGCCGTGTTGAGCGACTCCCAGAACTCCCCTTCCGAGGTCGTGCCGTCACCGGTCGTCACGAGCGTCACTTCGTCGGTCTGCGTGCCGTCGAGCATGCGTTCCCGCATCGACGCTTCGGCACTGCCGACGGCCTGCAGGAACTGCGTCCCGGTGGGGGAGGAGGTGCTGACGATGTTCATGGCCGAGCTGCCCCAGTGGCTCGGCATCTGTCGCCCACCGGAGTTCGGGTCACGGGCGGCGCCGACGGCCGAATAGAGCATGTCGACGGCGCTCATGCCGAGTTGCAGGCAGAGCGCGCGGTCGCGGTAGTAGAGGTAGAACCAGTCGTGGGCGGGCCGCAGGACCATGCCGGCGGCCGTCAGGACGGCCTCGTGGCCGGCGCCGGAAATCTGGAAGAAGATCTTGTTCTGGCGCTTGAGCTGCACCTCCTTGTCGTCGATCCGACGGGAGAGCAGCATCGTGCGATAGGCGCCGAGCAGCTGTTCGCGGGAGAGCCCCGCGGTATACGTCTCGGACATGGCGGTAGAGGTCATCCCGCGGCTCGGTCTGAAGGAAAGGACAGCCGCGCGCCATGCGGCACGCAGTCATTCAATGCGAACTGGTCAGCATCCTGCTCATCATCTGGTCAGCACAAGCTGAAGCTAAGCGTCGCTGGACGTCCCACCTACGGCCAAGGGCCGGAGGTCGCAGCGCGCCGCGGGGAGGCGGACGGTCTTGAGGCGTTTCCCCGTCGCGGTGGCGTCCTCGTCCTCCAGCCGAGAGCCGCCAGGCCCCGCCGTCGGCGGCACGGCCACGCGAGAGGGAACTGGTCAAGCCGCGGTTGTGGCTGTCAGTTTGGAACTACTCTTGACGACGTCGTGTGACCTGGATCCCGCAGCGTCGTGTATCCGGAAGACGGGTCTCGCGCCGTCCGTTTTCATTCCACGTTCCAACCGGTACTCACGCCGTGTCTGCACACTGTGTGTTCTGTGACTTGATCAAGGGCGCTGGTGAGGTCTCCATCTGTTATGAAGACGCCGATGCCGTGGCGTTCATGGATATCCAGCCGGTGAATAGAGGCCACGCACTGGTCGTTCCGCGCGAGCACTACGCGTCGCTCGAGGACATCCCCGGCCCCCTCGGCAAGCACCTCTTCGATGTGGCGTGGCGGCTCGGCGAAGTGATCCGGGACGTGACGCGCTGCGACGGCATGAATCTGCTGGTCAGCAGTGGCAGCGCCGCCGGCCAGGACGTGTTCCACTACCACGTCCATGTCATTCCGCGCATGCATGGTGATGGTTGGGATGTACCGTTGCCTTTCGAGGGCGGCGAACCGTCATCGCGTCAGCGGCTCGACGCGACGGCCGTGCAGATTCTGACGGCACTGCACGATCCGATGCGGGTACGTGAGTCAGCAATCAGCCATGCACGCCGTCGTACGGACGCGGTGTGACCAATCGACATCGGGGCTGCAGCGAGGCGCTCCGCCCGTGGCAACGATGACCTGATCGATTGTCAGTGACGGAGTTGGTGCAGGGCGGGGCTTGCGAAAAGCGCCACGCGGTTTGAATGTGTTGCTCAGAGGCACGTGCACGCACCAGGGACGTCATTCGGCCAACGAGGGCTGCAGATGATTCGTTCAGGACTGCGCTACCGGTATCTTCTGGCAGGAGCGGCATGACCGCTTTCTGGCACCACCACAACCTTCGGCGTCCCCTCGGACGCGCCCCGCGCGGGGGTGAGCGGTTTGAGCGGCGAGACAGTCTCGCCCCCTCCGCGCGGCGGGCCCTCAAGACCGCCGCATATCGCGACTGCGATCATCGCTGCGTCTACTGCGGCTGGATCATGCCATTCGCCGAGGCCACGCTCGATCATGTGCAACCCATTGCACGAGGCGGCCGATCGCAACCAGGCAACCTGGTGGTGGCGTGCGGGCCCTGCAATCGCCTCAAGGCGGATCAGCACCCGCAGGATTTCTTCGCCCGATGGCCGAGTGCGGGCGAAAACTTCATGCGTTACGCACGCACCGTACATCGCCAGCTGAAACGATCCGCGCGGCGCGCCGTGAGTCTGGCCTGGGCCCAGGCCGCATAGGGTAGTCCCGGCGGCGCATGCGCGCCGGGACTACCTGGCTCGTTGTGCCAGTGGTGCCACCCGATCCAGTTGCCCCGCGAGATCGCGGAGCAGGGCGCCAAAGCGCAGTGTCGGCCGGCCCCACTGCTCGCCGTCAACTTCCACGACGGCGCCGTTGCGCACCGCCCGCATGTCGCGCCACCCGGGTGTGGTGCGAAGCCGCTCGAGTTGCGACACGCCGCCGGCGCCGCGTCCCATGATCAGGACGTCCGGGTCGCGCGCGATGAACGCTTCCAGCGAGAGGGTCGGAAACTCGCCCGGTACGTCACGAAAAGGGTTGTTGCCACCCGCCACGCTGATCAATTCCGCCATGTAGCTCTTCGCCGCCGAAATGATCACCGGAGAGCGACTTATCACGTACACTGCGCTGACGCGCGGTCTGGCGGCACGCTGCGCGGCGATCGCGCGCAGATCATTCCGGAGCGCATTGGCGGCGGAATTCGCGCGTTCGCTCAGTCCGAGCAGCGCGCCAAGATCACGAATCGTCGCAAAGAGTGCCGTCGTATCCTTCGTGTCGACGAGATACACCGGAACGCCGAGCGCGCGCATCCGGGCGACGACCGCCGTGGCGGCCTGGCCGTTCCAGGCGACGAAGAGGTCCGGCCGCGCGGCGAGCAATATTTCGACGCTCGGGTCAAGGCCACCTCCAACGTTGGCGGCTTTTGCAACGGCGCTGGCGGTGTCATAGCGTGTTCGAGCGACGATGCGATCGGCGGCACCCAGACTCACGATGATGTCCACTGTCGAGGAGATCAGGGCCGCCACGCGCCGCGCTGGCGCCTTGACCGTGACGGTCAGACCGGCCCCGTCGCGGATGGAAATCGCTTGCGCGCCGAGCGGTGATGCCAGCACCAGCGTCGCCAGCGACAGGGTTACGCGCCTGAGGAATTCCATTGAATCAGCGACGCGCCCTGGGGCGACAGGTCAAAGATGCTGACGCGCGAGTGGTCGAGCGCGAGCGAGAAGGCGCGAGCTGGCGGAATCTCCAGCAGCAGCACGGCGATGGCGCGGATGCTTCCGGCGTGTGCGACCACCAGGTAGTCACCACCGTCACGCGGCAGCGCCTCGAGCCACGAGGACACGCGGGCCACGACGTCGGCGAAGGATTCGCCTCCCGGGGGCCTGATGGTCGTCCACTTCGCCGATTCGGTCAAGGGCGGCGCTCCGACTTGTTCCTCGAGTTCCTCCCACGTCGCACCTTCCCATTCGCCGAAATGCATGTCGCGCAGTCTCGGCTCCTCGATGACGTGGCCGTCGGTGAGCATGGCGGCGGTATTCCGGGCGCGCTGCAGATCGCTGCTGATGACCGTTGGATTCCGCAAACGCAGTTGCCGCAGCAGCAAGCGGCACTCGCGCATGCCCGCCTTCGACAGCGGCAGGTCCGTCTGGCCGATGCATCGGTTCTCGGCGTCCGCGGCGCTTCCCGCACGGACCAGGTGCAATCGGAGTGCTGCCGGGGCGATGCTGTTGTTGGACGCCATCGTCTGGCTCAATAGTCCACCGGCCGCAGATAGCTCTCACCGATGGCCGTCGGGCCAATCAGCGCCACTGTCGGCAGTCGTCGCTTCCAATGTGTCGATTCCAGCCGCCGTCGCACGATCTCGATGTCACGGGCATCGAAGCCGCGTGCGTTCAGATCCGCCGGCGTCCAGCCGTTGAGCATCCAGTTCAGCAGCTCGTCGGCGCGCGCATAGCTGATGCCGAAATCGCCTTCGTCCGTCTGACCCTGGATCAGGTCGGCTGATGCTGGCTTGTCGATGATGTCAGCCGGCACACCGAGGTGCCGCGCGAGCGCCCAGACCTGGGACTTGTAGAGATCCCCGAGCGGGTTGATCGGCGGTGAGTCATCGGCGTGCCAGGTGTAGTACCCGAACAGGCGCTCCGTCTTGTTGCCCGTTCCGAGTGGCACACCGCGATGCTTCGCACTCAGGTCGAAGAGAGTGATCATTCGCGTTCTGGCCATCACGTTGCCGCGGCGAGCCGGGTCGGCATCAGGCTCGTGCTGCAAATAGCCGTCGACGGCGGCGGTGATTTCCATGGTGCGCTGTTCGATACCAAGATGGTCGATGACCAGCTGCGCATGCGCCAGGCTGTCGCTCGAGGAAGACTTGTACGGCATCCGCACGGCCAGCACGTTCTGCGGACCAAGGGCCCGGGCGGCGAGATACGTCGTGACGGCGGAGTCGACGCCGCCTGAGAGTCCGATCACTGCCGTTGTGAATCCACGGCGCGCCATCTCATCACGGATGAACTGCACCAGCCACTGCTCGACCAGCGGAGCATTGATGTCGAGTGGCGCGGGCGCGCCAGAGATCCTGCGCGCGTCAGTGACTCGGGTGGTGGGGGGCGCCATCGTCGCTGGCGTGTGCTCGGTCGCCTCATCGGCCGCATCGAACGACAGCGCGTACGGCGTGCGCGCCAGGGCGCCCACGAGACTCCGTTCGAGATGGGGCCACGCATGCGCCACATCACTCAAGAGCGGGGTGTCCGCGCGCGCACGCACCAGGTCGCGCAGGTCGCAGGTCACCGTCGTCATCGCCGGCTCGAACAGCGGCAGCGTAGCCCGCACATCGCCGTGTGGGCCGCACAGGATCGATGCCCCGCTGAACATCTTGCCCCCTTCGCTGCCGACCAGATTGCTCAGCGAGACGAACAGGCCGTGCTCCTCGGCGATATCGCGAATCAGTCGCTCCCAGCGGTAGACGCTGGCCGGCCCGCCGCTGGCGTCGCTGCGCGGCCATGGCCCCCGCGCCGGCGCCGCCGACGACACGAACACGACTTCAGCGCCGTCCAGCGCCGTGATCGTTCCGGTGATGGAGTGCCACGCATCCTCGCACACGAGCAGCGCGGCGCGTCCCCACGCAGTGTCAAACGCGCGAATCTCGCGACCCGCTTCCACAAAACGCGCTTCATCGAACAACCCGTAGGTCGGGAGAAAATTCTTGCGATGCACATGACGGATCACCGGACTGCTGCCGCCCAGCGAGACGTACATCACGCTGTTGTAGAGCGTGTTTCGCCAGCGCTCATAGAAGCCGATCACCACGTCGATCGTCACGTCCGCCGGCGCGATTTGTGCGAAGTCGTGCTGCAGGTCGGCGGCCAGCGTCCCCGCAGTCACGGCGAGGTCACGCACGCCTCCCTCGAGGAAGTAGCCGGTGAGCGCGGTTTCCGGAAAATGAAGGACGTCGGGTCGCGGGTCCTCTGCGATCGCCAGGGCGAGCAGCGAGGCGACCTGCGATCGATTGGCAGCGTAATTGGCCTTGGCGGGGCGAAACTGCGCGAGACCAAGGCGGAGCAGTCGGGGCATGCAGGAAAGTTACGGCGTTCCGGGGCAGGCGAAGAGGCCGGCAGTTTCATGATACCCCTTCACGATAGATTAGCCACTGTGAATCAATATCTGCTCGGTCTCGCGCTGATTGCCACGACGGCAGGTGCCCAAGGCACCGATCCGGCGGCAATCGTTCCCCTGCCGCAATCCTCGGTGGTCCTGGCCCGCGATGGCAGTGTGATCGGCGAATTCGGCAAGCAGGTCAGGACAAGCATATCCATCAGCTCGCTGCCAAAGTTCCTCGGTCAGGCATTTGTAGCCGTTGAAGATCAACGATTCTACCAGCACGATGGCGTCGATCTGGTGGGTGTGGCGGCGGCAGTGAAGGACGCTGTGATGGGCAATGCCCGCGGCGCGAGCACGATCACACAGCAGCTGGTCGGGAACATGCACCCCGATCTGATCGACCGTCGCGACGCGTCGATCGGGCGGAAGCTCCGGGAGCAGACGGCAGCGCGCGACATGGAGCGGCGCTATACCAAGGCGCAGATCCTCGAGGCGTATCTCAACACGATCCACTTCGGGCACGGGTGGTACGGCATCGATGCCGCGGCGCGGCACTACTTCAGCAAATCGGCGTCCCGGGTCACGCTGGCCGAAGCCGCAACGCTGGCGGCGATGCCGAAGGGACCCGCGCTCTATGATCCCGTCAGGTATCCCGACCGGGTGAAGCAGCGCCGCAACGTCGTACTGGCGCTGATGGCGCAGCAGAGCTACATCACCGTCGCCGAAAAGACCGCCGCCCAGGCCCAACCGCTGGTCACCACGCGGACCGCGGTGGATGACAGCTTCAACTACATGGTGAACGTGGCGCGGGTGCAGGCGGAACGTGGTGGCGTGAACGTGCGCGACGGCGGGTATCGCGTGTTCACGACCATCGATCCGGGGCTGCAGCGCGCGGCCGCCCGGGCGCTGCGCGAGGTGGTATCCAGCGCCGAGACGCCGCGGCGCAAGCTGAAGAAGGGCGCCGCGCCTCCACCAGCCGCCGGCACACTGCAGGGCGCGGTCGTCATGCTGTCGCCGCTCACCGGCGATGTGCTGGCGCTGGTCGGCGGGAAGGATTTCGCGAGCTCGTCGTTCGATCGCGTGATCGATGGACGTCGGCAGCCTGGATCGAGCTTCAAGCCCTTCGTGTACGGCACTGCGCTGCTGCAAGGCATTCCCGCGAATACCATCGAGCAGGATACAGCGCTCAGCATCGTCTTGCCGAATGGTCAGGTCTATTCGCCTGACAACTCCGACGGCAAGTTCCTCGGCCCGCTCACCATGCGCGAGGCGCTGGTTCAGTCGCGCAATCCTGTTGCGGTGCAACTGGGCATGCAGGTGACGATCGACAGCATTGCGGCGCTGGCGAAGCGCATGGGACTGGAGGCGACGATTCAGCCGTATCCGTCGAGCGCAATCGGCACGGCCAGCGTGCGGCCGCTCGACATGGCGTCGGCCTACGGCACGATCGCCAACGGCGGCGCGGCGGTGAAGCCGCGATTCGTGCAGCGTGTCGAAGATCGGAGTGGTCGCACCGTCTGGACACCGCGGATTGCAGCGCCGCAGTACGCGCTCGACAACCGCGTGGCCTTCGTGCTGCGCGAAATGATGCGCGACGTGGTGGAACGCGGCACCGCGACGGCGGTGCGCAAGTACGTCCCGGCTCGCATTCCGGTCGCCGGCAAGACCGGCACCACCAACGGCAGCACCGATGTCTGGTTCGTTGGAATGACGCCGGAAATCGTGGGTGCCGTGTGGGTCGGGTACGACACGCCGAAACCGATTGCCGGCGGACAGGCCGCCGGAGGCACGATCGCGGCACCGATCTTCGGGCGCACGGTGCAGGCGTATTACGAAGGCGGTCGGGCGAGCGTGCCCTGGTTGCCACCACCTGGCGTCCTGTCGGTTGAACTCGATCGCGATACGGGGCTGCCGGCGACGGCCGCGACGCTGCCGGCAAGGCGGTATCTCGAGTGGTTCATCGAAGGCACCGAGCCCGGGGCGATCCCGGTGGATGTGTGGAAACTGATGGAGCTCGGCGGGATCGGGCGCTGAGCGCGAGCACGGACCATTTGTTCGCGGTGAATTGCACACGGTGTGTCACGACCGGTCCACGCGGCGCACCGTCGCCGAATCGTTCCGGAACCGTGATACGTTCGCCCCGTATCATTCGATCACGATGCGCGATCTCACCCGGTTTCTGAGCGTCCCAATGCAGACACGTCAGACGTTGTTCTTGATGGCTGTGCTTCCACTGATCACTCTCGCCGCGACCGCGCAGGGGCCGACGGTCAGCAGTGCGCAGGCAACGTTGCGGGACTGCACCTATGAGACCTGCGCACTGCGCCTGTCGTCAAGGGTGTTCCGTGGGGTTGCGGTGAGCCGTGGATTAACCGGCCCGCAGGAGCCGTTCGGCTTTGCCGGCGGCTCGCTCCGGCGCGCCGTGTCCGCCGTGTCCGCCGTGCCGGCGGCGCTGGCCGAGGCGGAGATCGGACATCGGCGGTACGTGAGGGGCGGGGTCTACACGCTGGTTGGCTCGCTGGCATCTGTAGGGCTCGCACTGCTCGCGACACGCGATGCGAACAACCGCAGTCTCAGCCGGAACCTCTGGATTGGAGCCGGTACGATGGGGTTGGTGACGGCGTCTGGCGCGAGCGAGATTGCCCGCGGCGACGAAAGTTTCTCTCGGGCGATCTGGCTATACAACAAGGAGATTCCCCGCTGACGCGGATCGAGGTCGTGCGGCACTGACCGTGAGCGTCGACGCGTCAGGCGGCGCGTCGCGGCAGTGGCGGCGACGTCGGGTGTCGAGCCCTTGTTTAGGAACAATCCGGGGATATTCTCGAATGTGTGGCGCGCGGCGCCGACGCTTCGAACCCTCTTTGCTCCAGACCCGATGCCCCGCTTCCTCCGATGCACCGTCGCCCTGGCGCTGCTGGCCGCGCCAGCCGCTTCCGCACAGGGACCAACGCAGGCGGCGGCGCGGTTTGCGCTTGGCAACTGCACCTACGAAACCTGCTCCATTCGTCGCGAACGGGCGATGTTCGGAGGCTCGCGCATCGTGACCGGGCGCGACGGCGTCTGGACCTCGATGGGGGTGCTGGGTGGTGGCCTCGTGTTCGCCGTTGCACCTGTGCCCGGTGCACTCGAGGAGGCACAACACGGCCGGCGCGATGCGATTGTCGCTGCAGTCGCCGGTGTGATCGGCGGACTCGCCCTCAGTGCCTCGCTGCAGGCCTCGACCAGCGCCGACATTCTCGCGGCGAGCGATACCCAGTTGTGGGGCGGGTTGATCGTTGGCGCCGCTGGCCTCGGCATCTGGGGCGTCAAGGCGGTCAACGCGGACAATCACTTCTCGCGCGCGGTCTGGTTGTACAATCGTGAGCTGGCGCGATAGCAGCGTGACACAACTCGGCTGGAGCCTGTTGCTCGTTGTGCTCGTTAGCGCGCGGAGCGCTGATGCCCAGACTGACGGCAGGGATTCGTCGTCGCGGCTGGAAGAATCGTGCAGCTACATCAAGTGCCGGCTCACCATCGTGCGAACGCCGCTGGGTGGCGAGCGTCTCCTCGTCGGTTCGCTCGGCCGTTCGGAGAAGCTGGGATTCGCCGGTTCCGCGGTTTCCCGCAGCGTGGCAGCCTTTCCGCCCGCCCTGGCATCCGCGAATGCGGGCCGCGAGCCGCGGATCATGGCAAGAGCTCTTCTGTACTCCGGGTTGGCCGCATTCGGATACCTGACTGCGCAACGCATGCTCACGCGAAGAGGTTTGCCGGTTCTCTCCCCCTTTGTCGGCTTCGCCGAAGGCGCGGGACGCGGCCTGATGATCGCCGTGCCAGCGTTTCTGCTTTCGATCCCCATCGAACGGCGCGCCAACAAACACTTCGACCGGGCGGTGTCACTCTACAACGAGCAGCTGCCGCGCTGACCGCTCACGTCCCGCCGTACCACTCGTACCCGCGATCGGTCCAGTACCCGCCATTCTGCGACGGCATCAGCACGATTTTCGTCAGGTACTTGGTGTTCTTGTAGCCAAGCTTCACTGGCCCGTGAATCCGCGCCGGCGCGCCATACGCCGGTGACAGCCGCTGACCATCCTTCGCCAGCACCACCATCGTTTGCGGGTGCATGGTGCTTTCGATGTCCCAGCTTTCGTGATAGCCGTCGTCGAAGCTCATGAAGTCGGCGGCCTTCGCATCGGCAGTCGGCTGCACACTTTCCAGCAGCGTCCGCATTGGGACGCCGGTGAAATCGGCCACCGCGGTCCACCCCTCGACGCAATAGTGCGGGACGCGCTGCGTGGCCATCTGCATGCCGCGCAGGTCATCGTAGGTGAAGGTTCGCGGCGTCTTGACGGCACCGCTGATCTCGAGCGTCCATGCACCGCGGGCTGCGGTGTCCCAGATCGGCATCGAGTCGCTGATGAAGTACGACGGAAACCGCGCACCGGCGGGCTTCAATCCCCCGGTGCGTGACGGCGTGCTGGCACCAAGCAACCAGCGCTCGAATTTTTCGTTCTGCATTGTCGCGAAGGACAGGAGCTTTCCTGCCGACGCCGGACCGGAACTGTTGCACGCCGATAGCACGGTCGCGCCGATGCCGAACGCCGACAGCCGCATGAATGCGCGTCGATCGAGGCGCCCCGCATCGCGAGCGCGCTCGACGACTTCATCCGCCTTTCGCAGAATTTCGCGATGCACCGTCATGCGCCTTCCTCGACTTTCGCTGGAGCCAGATTGGTGAATGGCCGCGCGTTGCGGGCCTCGGGAGAGAAACGGTCGTCGTCATAGCCGCCGGTGGTCATCGCACGGATCGCGTACGGATCCACCGCGAAGACCATCACGACGTGCACCAGCACCAGCAGGCCCAGGCCAAGCATGGCCGTGAAGTGCCACCAGCGCGCGAGGTGATAGCCTCCCATCGCGGCGGCCAGCCACCCCAGCGAGACCGGCTTCCAGATCGCAACGCCGGAGACAACCGAAACGACGCCGAGCACGATCATGGTGCTGTAGGCGTACTTCTGGAGCGCATTGTGCTTGCCCTGGATGGGATGCTTGCGCCGCAGGCCGAGATAGAACTTTGCCATTTCGATCGCGTCGGCAATCGAGCCGCGACGCGGGGCGAGCTCGCGCCACTCGCCCTTGAACCACAGATAGCCGAGATAGAGCAGGCCATTTGCTACCAGCAGCCACATCATGGCGAAGTGCCAGTGGCGAGCGCCGCCGAGCCAGCCGCCGAAGGTCAGGTTCGCCGGCACCGCCTGTCCTTCCCACGGCCACCAGCGGAACGACTGACCCTTCGGGGCAAAGGCCGGGCTGGCATTGAAAATCCGGAGTCCCGAACCTGCCATCACAAACAACGCCAGCGCGCTCACCCAGTGGGTGGCGCGCACGATTGGATGGTGACGTTGCCGGTGTTTCGATGTACCAGCTCTAGGTGCGTCAGTCCCCGCAAGGCTCTCGCCATCAGTCATCAGTTATTGCTCCGCCAGCAGGGTCTTCACCGCAGCGTCGATATCGGAGTATCGACCTTCGCCATCGTGATGGAACCGGATCTTGCCCTTCTTGTCAACGATGTAGACCGATGGCCAGAAGCGATTGTTGAAGGAGCGCCAGATCGCAAAGTCGTTGTCCATCACGACCGGGAACTCCACGCCGAGCTCCTTGACGCGTCGTGCCACATTGGCTGGCACCTTTTCGCGATCGAACTCCGGAGTGTGGACACCAATCGTCACCAACCCGGCACTCTTGTACTTCGCCGCCGTTTCCTTGATGTGCGGCAGCGCATTTAGGCAGTTGTAACAGCCATACGTCCATATCTCGATCATCGTGACGTGCCCGAGCAGGTCGGCCCGGCTGATCGCTGGGCTGTTGATCCACTGAGTGCCGCCGGTCAAGGCTGGCAGATCGCCAAGCACCGGAAGTGTGACGGGAGTGGTACCTGCGGCGCGGGCCATCTGGGCCGGCCGAAGGCGGTTCACCAGCGCGAGTGCGAGGGGCAACGCAATCAGGGACGCAAGGACCAGGGTACGGCGACGCATTTACAGGGCTCCGGTAAGTGTTCAGTCGCACGGTGTATCTGCGAGCCGCCGAACCAGTTCCCGGACGCACCCGAGCCCGGTTGCGCGGCAGCAAAATGCCCCACCGGCAACCATCGCCGGTGAGGCACCTGCCGCTGCGGGGCTTGCGCGTTCCGAACTCAGAGCGCCGCCAACTCCCGCTCAATGACCCGTTCCACCTCGCTCTGAGGCACCAGTGCCACCTTGAGCACCTCCTCCAGCGTCTGCACCGGATAGAACGTCAGGGTGTCACGCACCTCGTCCGGTACATCCTCGAGATCCGCCTCATTTGCCTTTGGAATGATGATGTGCTTGATGCCGGCGCGATGTGCACCAAGGACCTTCTCCTTGATGCCCCCGATCGGGAGCACCCGGCCCCGGAGCGTTATCTCGCCCGTCATCGAGACGTCGCGCCGCACCGGTCGACCGCTCATCTCACTCACCAGCGCTGTTGCGATCGCGATGCCGGCGCTTGGCCCATCCTTCGGAATCGCGCCGGCCGGGACATGGATGTGCGCTTCAACGGCGCCCAACCGGTTCGCTGGAATACCCAGCGAGGCGGCGTTATTCGTGGCATAGGTGAATGCAGCGCGTGCGCTCTCCTTCATCACGTCACCCAGCTGCCCCGTCAGGATCAACGACACAGGGCCGCTCACGCCAAGACCGTCGGTGATCGTTTCGACGGACGTCTCGGCCACGCCGGGGCGCGGCACCGATCTGGTGCCTGGCCGGCGCACCGACGCCTCGACGAACATGATGTCACCGCCCATCGGCGTGTAATACATGCCGTTGGCGATCCCCACGCCGTCGGTCTCAGCGATCTTCTCGGGGTGCACCCGCGGCCGACCCAGCAGTTGGCGCACATCGGCGCTGTCGAGCACCTTCGGCACCGTGGCGGCATCGTCGCCGCCCGCAGCCAACTTGCGCGCGACCTTGCGCGCGACGGCGCCGATCTGCCGTTCCAGCTGACGCACCCCCGCTTCACGCGTGTACTGACTGACGACGGTCATCACCGCGTCCGGAGTGAGCGAGATGCCCGCGTGCTTCAGCCCAGATTCATCGAACTGGCGTGGCACCAGATACTGCGTGGCGATCCCCGCCTTCTCCCTTTCGGTGTACCCGCTGAATTCCACGACTTCCATCCGGTCGAGGAGCGGCCCGGGAATGTTCTGAATGAAATTCGACGTGGCGATGAACAGCACTTCACTGAGGTCAAATGGCACGCCGAGATAGTGATCAGTGAAGCTGTTGTTCTGCGCTGGATCGAGCACTTCGAGCAGGCCACTGGCCGGATCGCCCTGAAAGCCGCTCCCCAGCTTGTCCACTTCGTCGAGCAGAAACACGGGGTTCTTCGTGCCAGCCGCCTTCATCCCATTGATGATGCGACCGGGCATCGCGCCGACGTAGGTCCGACGGTGCCCGCGGATATCGGCCTCGTCGCGGACCCCGCCGAGGGCAATGCGCACGTACTCGCGGCCCAGCGCTCGCGCGATGGACTTGGCGATCGACGTCTTGCCCACACCCGGCGGGCCGTTGAACAGCAGAATCGGGCCGCGTGCCATGGCACGCGCCTTCGCTTCCTTGCCGTCGGTGATCGGCTTCTCCAACACCGGTACCGCCTCATCGTCGGCCGCCAGCTTCGTCGCCGGCAGCTCACCGGTCTCGTGCAGTTCTGCCTCGAGCTGCTTCGCGCGGAGCTGACGCACCGCCAGGAATTCGAGCACACGATCCTTCACGTCACCGAGTCCATAGTGATCGTCTTCGAGCACCGTGATGGCGTGGTTGAGATCGAGCTGGTCGTCGCTGCGCGTGTTCCACGGCAGCTCGGCGATGGACTCGAGGTAGGTCCGGATGACCTGCGCTTCCATGCTTTCGCGACCGGCGCGCTCGAGGCGCCCCAGTTCGCGTTCGACTTCCTTCTGCGCCTCCTTCGGCAGCTCGAGCTTCGACAGTTTTTCGCGCAGCGCCTCCACTTCCTTGCTCGAATCGTCGTCACCGAGCTCCTTCTGAATCGCCTTCAGCTGCTCGCGGAGAAACATCTCGCGCTGGCGATCCCCGAGCTCTTCCTGCACCTGATTCTTGATGTCCTCCTGCGCCGAGAGCATGCCGATCTGGCGCTGGACATGTACCAGCACGCGACGGATCCGCTCTTCGACGCTGAGCGTCTCGAGCAGGGCCTGTTTCTGCGGCACGTCGACATCGAGGTAGCCGGCGACGAGGTCGGCAAAGCGACCCGGCTCCGTGACGCTGTCGAGCACCTGATGGACCGCTTCTTCGGGCAGGCCGCGCTTTTCCCCCAGTTCTGTGGCGCGTTCGCGGGTCTCGCGGTGCAGCGCCTCGAAGGCCGGGTCCTTGGGGTCTATCGGTTCCATGTCCGCCGTGGGCACGATGATCGCCGAGAGAAACCCGTCGGTCTTCACGAACTGGAGGGCCGTGGCGCGGGCCTCGCCCTGGAGGAGGAGCTGCACCCCACCGAGCCCGCGCTGGATCTGTCCAATGCGGGCGATGACGCCCGTCGTATAGAGGACGTCGCCTGACGGCTCGTCCGAGTTGTCGCGCTGGGCGACCGCAAAAACGAGGCGGTCGCCCTTCAGCGCCGTCTCGATGGCCCGCAGCGTTCCAGGCCGTCCGGCGGCGATGGGGGCGGTGAGGCCGGGGAAGATCACCTGCCCGCGCAGGGGCAGGACTGGCAAGGTCTGACGTTCGGACATGATTGGCACTCTCTCGAGCTGGGGCCACGTGGCAACGCCACCCCGACGCAATACGGACACGACCTGCAGGACTCTGCCAGACCGGCACTCTTGCCAGAGCGCCCGATCCACGATGAAGCCGGTCGCGTCACCTGTCCACCACTCTCGCAAGGGCCGGGCACAGCCTGAGATGCCAAGACGGCACCGCCAGCCAAACTTTTCCGGCCTGACTGGCGTATAGGGTGCCATCTGGTCAGGCTCGGCCCGCCGGCTGACGCTGCTTTCGGCACACCGTATCCTGTGTCGTCCCGCACGAGTCAGCTGACGGCGAACCCGACCACGCCTCCTTCGAGTGGTTCCGGGATGCTATTCTATACTGATCGTCCTTCTGTCCCTTTTCGCCGGCCCCACGTGCCTGATCCGGTAGATGCCACCGCCGACACCGAACTGTTGGCGCGTGTCGAGCGTGCCCTCGCCCCGCAATACGAGGTAGAGGGAGAACTCGGCCGCGGCGGCATGGGCATTGTCTATCGCGCACGCGATACGCGGTTGAAGCGCACCGTCGCGGTGAAGCTGCTGCCACCCGAACTGGCGTACCGGACCGAGATCAAGTCGCGCTTTCTGCGCGAAGCCGAGATGGCGGCGCAGCTGTCACATCCGAACATCGTGCCGATCTATTCGGTCGATGAAAAGGATGGGCTGGTCTACTTCATCATGGCGTGCGTTGACGGCGACAACCTCGCCAAGCAGATGGCCGCGCGTGGGCCGCTGCCGATCGATGAAGTCCGTCGCATCCTGCGGGAAGTCTCCGGCGCGCTGGCCTTCGCACATGCGCGAAAGTTCATCCATCGCGACATCAAGCCGGACAACATCCTGATCGACAAGGATGATGGTCGTGCGATCGTGACCGATTTCGGCATTGCGCGGGCTGTGCAGGATGGCGCAGAAACGCGATTGACCGCGACCGGCATCGCCATCGGTACGCCGGCCTACATGAGTCCCGAGCAGTGCGCCGGCGATCGCGAAACCGATGGTCGCGCCGATCTGTACGCGCTGGGCACGCTTGGCTACCAGATGCTGGCCGGCCGGCTGCCCTTCGAGGCGAACAGCACCCCGGCGCTGCTGGTGAAGCAGCTGTCTGAAAAGCCGGTCTCGATCGTCGAGCGTCGCCCTGATACGCCACCGGACCTGGCGGGTATCATCATGCGGTTGCTGGAAAAGGAGCCGGCGGCCCGCTTTGCCACGGCCGACGAGCTTTCGGCCGCGTTGGATGGGCGGATTTCCTCTGGCTACCGGGCGCCGCAGCGTACACCGCCGCCGCTGGTAGGGCAGTCATCCTCACAGCCGTCGTGGGCCTACGGCGCACCCAGCGCCGGGCTGGCACCGTCGGTCGCTGGCGGGTCGTTCGCGGCCGCAACCTCCGATGAGATGGCTCGCTGGTATGCGCCGCAGGTCGTCAAGTTCCGGAAGGGGCTGGCGCCGTTCCTGACATTTGCCGGCGTTGCCCTCGTGCTCAAGCTCGTGAATGCGGTCGATCTGACGGTCGTGCCGGCATTCTGGTCGATCGGCATCGCGATGAGCTACGCCAAGCTATGGCAGGCCGGTTTCGACTGGCGGGATGTGTTCAAGCAGCCGCGCGAGACCCTGCTGGCCGACGTGATGTCGGAGAAGGCGGAAGACTTTGCGGCGCTCTGGGACCCGAACAAGCGCAACAACGTGCGTGAGCGCGCGCGGTTGCGCCGGCAGGCCGGCCACAGCGACTCGCTGTTCTCCGCCAACGATCGCATGCACACGGATCGCGGTGCGCTTCCGGTCGGTGTCGCGCCGGGATCGCCCGCCGCGGAGCAGATGCGCTTCGGAAACTGGTATGATGCCGTCCGCGATGGCATCGGCGATCGTGCCGAGATTCAGCGGATGTTCGAGACGTTGCCGAAGGCCGAAAAGAACATCGCGAGTGGCATTTCCGCGAATGCCGACGAACTGCTCGAGGCGGTGCGGGCAGAGGCGGCCTATCTGGCTGAACTCGACCGGAATCCCGTGCAGGGACCGGACCTGACGCGGTTCGAGAAGGAAATCGCGCTGCTCGAGTCACAGGCGAATCCGTTCGAGGCCGGGAGTGAGGAGCGCGTGCGTCGGCTGGCGAAGCTGAAGCGGGAGAAGCAACAGGCGGAAGGCGAATCCAGGCGTCGGCAGAAGTCGAGCGATCGGCTCGAGAAAGCGCGTGCTGCATTGCGATCGATTCGTTACGATATCGTGAAACTGCGCACCGGTGCGTCATCCGGATCGACCGTGCACGTGACGCAGCTCGCCGAGCGCGCGCAGGAACTGGCCCGTGACGTGGACGCCGTGCTTGCCGCCGTCGGCAGCGCGAAGTCCCGCACGCCGTCGGGCAAGCGCTGAGCCCGGGGCACATCGCCCCATGACGGCCCCACTTCCCGCCAGCGCGGATCCGCTGCGCGATCGTCTGGCAGCGGCGCTGGCGCCAGCCTACACCGTCGAAGGTGAGCTCGGCCGCGGTGGCATGAGCGTCGTGTATCGCGCGCGCGATGCCCGGCTCCGTCGCGACGTGGCGATCAAGATTCTGCCGCCGGAGCTGGCATTCGTCTCGACGGTCCGCGAGCGGTTCATGCGCGAAGCGCAGACGGCCGCGCAGCTGGCGCACCCGAACATCGTGCCGATTTACGGCGTCGAAGAGAAGGACACGCTGGTCTGGATCGTGATGGCGCTGATCGAGGGGGAGACGCTCGGTGCGCGGCTGACCCGCGACGGAAAACTTGCCGCGCCGGAAGCGGAACGGATTCTGGGCAGTGTGGCTGACGCGCTCACCTACGCCCATGCCCATGGCGTCATCCATCGCGACATCAAGCCTGACAACATCCTGCTCGAGCGCGACACGCTGCGCGTGCTGGTGACCGACTTCGGTATCGCCCGTGCGGCGGAAGGCGATGGCCGGCTGACGTTGACCGGTGTCGCGGTTGGGACACCGGCCTACATGAGTCCCGAGCAGGCGATGGGTGAGGGCGATGTCGATGGGCGCTCGGATCTCTACTCGCTTGCCTGCGTGGGCTACCAGATGCTGGCTGGCGTGCCCCCGTTCTCTGCCAACAGCACGCCGGCGCTGATGTTGAAGCAGGTGAGTGAACCGCTGCCATCGCTGCGTGCGAAGACATCGTCGGCCCCGACGGCGCTGGTGCATGCGATCGAACGTGCGCTGGCGAAGAAACCGGCGGATCGGTGGTCGTCGCTCAAGGAGTTCAGCGATGCACTGCAGGGGAAGGCGAGTGCGCCGGACCTCAGCCCGCCGGTGATCGGCGTACGCGCGGTATCACTGCCGGCCGGCGCCGTCGCGGTGCGCGAGCCCGAACGTGCGCTGGTGCGTGAGGCACCTCCGTTTCGCGCGGCTGACGTGATGCAGCCGCGACAGACATTGCCGGTGCCTCCGCGTCCGCCGGTGCCGCTGGCCGGCGCGAATGCGGTACCGGCGTGGGTCTACGGTGCCAGCGCGAACGCCACCAGCATCGCGTTGCAGGCCGAGAGTTTTCGCCGACAGTTCTTTCGCACCCTGGGAACGCTCAGTTTCCTCGGCATGGTCAACGGCATCACGTCGCCGCACTTCGCCTGGGTGGTCTTCCCGGCATTCGGCATGTTGATGGGGCTCAGTGCGAAGTGGCGGCCGCTAGGTGATGCCGGGCTTTCGTTTCGCGATGTGATTCGCAGTCGGCGCGCGGTTCGTGACGCGGGCGTGGAAGGTTCGGTGCCTGCGCAGCTCTTCAGCAACAGTCTGGCAGGTCGGGCGCGACGCTTTGCCAGCCGCATCAAGATCGCGGCGGTCGCGGCCGGCGTGTCGGCCACTGCGTTTCTGGTGGTGGCGATCACGAGTGGCGGCCCACCGCAGCTCGCGATCCCGGCGCTCGGAGGCGCAGGTGTCGCAGTGCTGTCCCTCCTTGGCGCGATGCGTGCGGCCAGTCCGCTGAGGCGCCTCGGATTTCGCCGTCGGGATCTCCTCAACGGCACATGGCGAGAGAGCGAAGCGGCGCGCAGTCCTGGCACCGCATTCCGCCTGCGTGAGGAGGAGGTGTCGCAACTGGCACCACCGGACGTGGTGATGAGCGCGCATGGCGAGCGCCTGCGGCTCGCAGTCGATGACCGCACGGCGATCCGCCTGCAGGTGGCGCGTCTCGGTGGGGAGGAATCGTCCATGCTGCCCCGCGACCTGCTGCCGACCGCGGACGCGCTTGTCGCGCGAGTCAGCACGCTCGCTTCTGCGCTGCATCAACTGGATCGCGACCTCGGCGCTGCCGGAGATGGATCCCTCAGCTCGCGGATCGCGGAACTTCGCGCGCGCGGCGTGCCGGACTCGGATCACACGCTGGACCTGTTGCTGCAACAGCGCGACTCGTTGTCGGAGCTCGAGGGTCGGCGCGTGACGTTGCGGGAGCAGTTGGAGAGCAAGTCTCTCACGCTGCAGAATCTGCGGCTCAAGGTGCTGCGCCTCGGGTCAATGGGACTCGATGTGAGGCCGCAGGCCAGACTGGTTGGGCACGCGACAGAGCAGGCGCAGGCGATCTCGAAAGATCTGGAGTACCTCCTCGAGGGCGCGCGCGAAGCCGATCGCGTCTGAGGCTGCTTCCGCTGGCGGCCAGGGCATGATCACAACAGCAGAGCCGGGACTCGGCGCAGTGCACCAGAACCTCCCGGGCGACCTTACCGCTCGATCAATTCGGCAATCACTTCGGCCAACCGTTCAGGCGATTCTTCCGGCAGGAAGTGCCGCCCGGACGGCAGGAGTTCGAGTGTTGCACCCTGAATCCCCTGCTGCAGCCGCCGCGCGATGCTCGCTGGCAGGAACGGGTCGTGTGCGCCATGAATGATGGCGGTCGGTGCGGGAATTGAGCCGAGTCGGGCGCCGATTTCCACGGTATCTATGCTGTCGAGCGCCTCGAGATGCGCCACCAGGAGATCGCGACCCGCTGGCGAGAGAAAGTTCCTGATGTACCGCTCGATCGATCGGGCTCCACGCTCCTGGTCGACAAAACCACGCGCGAGTTCCGTCTTGAGAACGCCGAGGAGCCAAGTGGCTGGAAGGTGACGCGTCAGTGGCAGTGTGGCGCGCGCCACCTTGACCTCTCGCGAGGGCCACTCATCGAATCCCACGCTGCTGATCAAGCAGAGATGCGAGACGCGGTGCGGTGCGCGGACGGCGACTGCCTGCGCAATGCCACCACCGACATCATGGCCGATCAGGCACCCCCGGTTGATCCCGAGGAGGTCGAGCACAATGAGCAGGCGATCGGCATGCGCTTTTATGTCGAGCGGCAAGTCACCCGGTGGGTCGCTCCGTCCATAACCGAGGAGGTCGAGCACGACGACGCGCCGTCCCTCCGGGAGCAGTGGCACCAGATCCTGCCAGAGGTGCGACGAGGTCGGAAATCCATGGATGAGCACGAGCGGCTCTCCGCCGCCGCGCGTTCCAGCAGCGTAGTAATAGAGGCGTGCGCCGCCGATATCGAGAAATTCGCCGCGCACTACGTTCGAGAACCTGATTGCATTGGACCAACGGTATGCCGTGATCACGCCGAAGCCAAATGCGCTATTAAAGCACAAGTCGCTTTCCCGGTGATCTGGACTCGATTCATACGTCTTTCTCGCGAAAATGCCCATCTGGGCAATGCCGCGGCGCCGATCCTGTGCTAGCTTGGAGGTTGTTGTGGCGCAACGTGTTCCGTCCGCACCCCTCCTGTGACTGATCTCCCAGACCTCGAAACTGGCCTCCCGGCCGTCCCGCTCGCCGCTGTGGCAGAGGCGCCAGTTGGTCCTCCGCCTCCGCCGCCGAAGCCCGTACTTCCTGACATGCCGGATTCACCGGTGCGCGTCCCGGTGCGCTGGCTGATGCGGGAGGGTACCGGAGCGGTCCAGTTCCGTGCAATCGTTGAGCTAGGCAAGCTGAAGACAGCAGCCGAGGTCGAGCGAATTGCGCTGACGCAGGCATCGGCGATCCGCTGCTCCGTCACGATGGGCCTGGATGGCACCTGGGGCGGTCGGCTCTTTCCGCTGCCGGGCGCCGCGCCACACACCGCGACGTTCTCTGCGTTCCGACACCTGCTGGAGTGCGGCTGGGATCGTGACTCGCCCGCGCTGGCCGTGTCCCGGCGATTTCTGTTCCGTTTGCTGGCGATGGATGAAGACCCGAGCATGCTCTACGAGCAGGCGTCGTCGGCCGGGCAGAGCAAGGAGCTGGCGAAGCGTCTGCGAGCCAACATTCGCGTGGAAGCTGCCGCGCTGCTGGCCCAGGCTGGCTATGAGCGTGATCCCCGGGTTCGCGGTGCAGCGATTCGTGCGACGCAGCGGGTGATGGATTACCTGCGCTCGCCCCTCGCGGCGAAGCCGTGGATTCGTGTTGGCAACAAGCAGGTATTGGCGTCAGAAGCAGCGCCTCCGACAATGAGTTTCCTGCGGATGGCCGCGTTCATGCCGGAACTCCGTACGGAATACCACATGGGCATGGAGCTGCTGGGCAGGCATCTGATGCAGCCTGAGCCTCGGCAGGAACCGGTACAGCAGATTGAAGGCGCGCTGGTCCCGGTTCCGAACTTCGTCCTCGGGGATCGGTTGCCACACCGTAATGCGCTCGAGGCCGACGTCCCTGCGGCGCTGCATTGGCTCGAAGTCACGGTCAGGCTTGGTGTGTTCCGTCGTCACGAGCCGTGGATCAAGATGTTCGAGCGGTTCGTCGAGAGCGCGGATCGATACGGAGTCTGGCACCCGATGAAGGGTGAGGCGATGCCCGTCACCACCGCACCCGACCTGATCGGGTGGTACCCCCTCGAAGATGTCTCGACTGAGGGCGAGCGGCGCTGGAGTGATGTGACGTTGCGTGTCTCGTTGATCGCCAAGCTGATTGGGCGCGATCTGAATCTGGTCTGAGCGTCACACGTGCCATCGGCCAGCCGAGCTGTCCCGCTCGCCGTCGATGCGATGTACCCGGCGCATGATGCACGGTCGTCAGCGTCGTGGGTCACGTTGTCAGATGGTGAGCGTGTTCGCATCGTTGAAACCGGGGATCCGACATCCCCACCCGTACTCTTGCTGCACGGGTGGGGATGTTCTGCGTTTGCATGGCGATATCTCGCGGGACCATTGGCGGACGCGGGGTGGCGCGCGGTTGCCGTAGATCTGCGGGGCCACGGGCTGTCTGATCGTCCGGACGATCCGGCCAAGTATCGTCGTGCCGACATGGTCGACCATCTCGAGGCCACGATGGACGCGTTGGGTATCGCCCGCGCGCCGATCGTGGCGCACTCCATGGGTGGTGCCGTGGCGATTGCGCTGGCTATGCGAGATCCGGCGCGCGTGACACGACTGGCGCTGTTTGGTCCGGTGGGCTTTGGCGTCGTCGATCGCGCCGCGTGGTCGCAATTGCTTCCGCCATCGCTGACGGGTGCGCTGCTGCCCAATCGGATTCCGCGCTGGGCCGTGAAGTTCGCACTGCGGCACTCGCGGGGAGATGCTGGCGCATTCGGCGAACACGAGGTCGACGAGTACTGGGCACCCACACAGTTCCCCGCGTTCCTGAACGCGATGCGGCTGCTGCTGCACAGTTTTTCGTGGGCTCCGTGGACACCCACGGAGCTGGCGGCCGTGACACAGCCTGTCCTGCTCATGTTTGGCGACCGAGATCCCGTGGTGCGCCCGCAATCGGTGGTGCCGACGCTGGCGCGCAGCATGCGCGGCGCAGTGTTGCATGTGGCGCAGGGGGCAGGGCACGTCGTGCCGGAGGAGCGCCCGGAGTGGGCGCTCGAGCGTCTGCTGCCCTTTCTTCAGGCCGCGGAGCCGCGCGATTCATCCGCAGTCGAGTCTGCTGGCTGAGTTTGGGTGCCCGGGTATCCGTCGTCTCCTGGCCTGAGTACGTTCCTCATCGAATGGCCGCTCGCGCCTGAGCGGAATGTTCACCGGCAGCGCGCGTCCCTCTGACGCGCCACATCGCCGGCGCCCCACGCGAGAAGCACTCTGTGCACCCGCGGAGGTCGCTCAGACGGTCCGCAACGCTTCCCGTTTCGGCCGAGAGCGATACCCGTGACGGCACCAGAGCCCGGGACAGCTGCAGACCGCTCCGCAGGTCGGCGCAAGCCGAACAGGCGACCTGGGGGCAACACTCCCACTTTGTGAATACACGTAGCCGACGCCCACGCACTGGTGGTCGCCCTCGCCCCGCTGGCGCAGGACCGACCACGGTCAGTGAGGCTGAACACAATCTCGAACCGGACGCTGTCGAGGAAACGCCGGAAACGATCGCGGCACAGATTGCCGCAGATGAAGCCCGTGTCACGTTCACGCAGCTCGACCTCGACCCCCGTTTGCTGGCGTCGGTGATCGCGGCTGGATACGAGTATCCGACGCCGATCCAACGGGAAGCGATTCCGCTGGCCTTGCGGGGCTCCGACATCATCGGGCTGGCGCAGACCGGCACCGGAAAGACGGCGGCCTTCACGCTGCCGCTGATCAGCCGATTGCTCGACGGGCCGAAGCGGACACGCGCGCTGGTGCTGACCCCGACGCGTGAGCTGGCGCTGCAGGTCGAAGAAAGTGTGCGCAAGTATGCGCGCGGTACCGGGATCGAAGTCGCACCGATCTTCGGCGGCGTTCCGTACGAGCCGCAGGAAACGGCGCTGCGGCGCGGTGTCGACATTGTCGTCGCCACGCCTGGACGGCTGCTGGATCATCTCGAGAAGCAGAACATGGTTCCCGATGATCTCGAGGTGCTGGTGCTGGACGAAGCGGATCGCATGCTCGACATGGGCTTTGCCCCGCAGATCAACCGAGTGGTCGAGCAGATCCCCAAGTACCGCCAGACGCTGTTGTTCAGTGCGACGATGCCACCGGAAGTCGAGGCGCTGGCGCGCAAGTATCTGCGTCGTCCGATCGTGGTGCAGGTGGGACGCCGGTCGAGTGCGGCGGTGACCGTCGCGCACGCCGTGTATCCGGTGCCGGCAGAGAAGAAGGTCGATCTGCTGGTGCACCTGCTGCAGCAGCCGAAGATGGATTCGGTGCTCGTCTTCACACGGACGAAGCACGGCGCCGACAAGGTGGTGCGCAATCTCGAGAAGAACCACATTGCCTCGACTGCCATGCACGCGGACAAGACGCAGGCACAGCGAATCAAGGCACTCGAGGGGTTCCGCGACGGCAGCATTCGCGTGCTGGTTGCCACTGACATCGCGCAGCGCGGGCTGGACATCAACGGAATTTCCCACGTCATCAATTATGACGTGCCGCAGCAGGCGGAAGACTATGTGCATCGCATTGGCCGCACCGGTCGGGCCGCCGCATCGGGTGACGCGGTGACGTTCATGGCGCCCGACGAGATTGCGATGGTGCGTACGATCGAGCGGGTGATCGGTCAGCAGATTCCGCGGGTATCGGTCCCTGGGTTTGATTTCGGCACGGGCTGACGGTGGATGACGGTCCACTCTGCTGTGGTCAGTGGAGGCGCATCGAGGGCTGCTGTCTCTGACAGTTGCAGCGGCGGACTGACAGGGTTGCGGGTGTTTGTGTCGACTGCCATTGACTGCCACTGGCAAGGCGTGATTCCTGCTGCAACTGCCACAAACGGCAACTGCCACAAACGGCAACTGCCACAAACGGCAACTGCCACAAACGGCAACTGCCACAAACGGCAACTGCCACAAACGGCAACTGCCACAAACGGCAACTGCCACAAACGGCAACTGCCACAAAC
>JANPFJ010000448.1:0-34237 GCA_031423355.1 Gemmatimonadaceae bacterium
GGCGGCACCGCCAGGCCCGACCGCAATCAGCACGGACTTTCCACCGATCGCTCCGTAGGCCGCGCCGTATGCTGCGCCAGTGATCGCTGGATCGGGGATCACCTGCCACGTCGCACCACCGTCACTGGTGCGGGCCGCACGAGGCCCCGTGGCCTTGCCCGCGATGACGCCACCGACCGCGACGCCATGCATTCGATCGCGGAACGCGAGCCCGGTGATCCCGGCACCACTGCCAGCAACCAGCGGGACCGTCGCCACGGCCCAGGTCTGGCCGCGATCGCTGCTGCGCAGGACACGGGCGGAGGCGGCGGACCCGGTTCCGATCCAGGTGTCCCCGGACGCGGTCGCAAGTGCGCAAGTGCCACTGGCAGCAAATCCACCTTCGCCGTCGAGCGCTGGCATGGGCGTCACGGTCCAGTCCCTGCCGTTACCGGTGCGCGCGATCGGCATCCGGGCGTTGACGGCATCGCTGAATGCGAAGCCGCTCTGGTCGTCCCAGAACGCCATGCAGTCGTAGAAAGCGGCGCTGTCACGATTGACGAACACCTGGGCCCAGCGCGCGCCACCATCCACCGTCTGGAAGATACCCGACTTCTCGCCGTTGCCCGCGGCCATCAGCCAGGCACGATCGGCGTCGATGGCGTGCAGGTCGCGGAACTGCAGGCTGTCGCGACCGGTCATGGTGTGCGACTGCCAGGTGCGGCCGCCATCTGTGGTGCGCGCCCAGGTGGCCGCATGGCCGCTGATCCAGACGACGTCGGGATTCGATGCGCTGATGCTGACGGCCTGAAAGAGCGCGGTGGAGCCTGACGCCTGCACGGTGAGTGATGGCTGCTGAGCGCTGAGCGCCGAACCGCCGATCAGCGAGAAGGCGACCGCATTGGCAAGGACGCGCATGGAGCTCCCGGAAGCGGTGTGAGCAGCGCAGAGGCCACCTGCGCCTGTGTCGTGCAGTGAGGCGACGATGACCGCCGCGACCGCGTTGCGTAAGGTAGCGTAGAGCGCCGCGCGATCCTGGGGCGGTAGCCGGGCGGCACGCAGGGCAAATCAGCCCGCGATCAATTCGGCGTGGTCGTGGCGAGCGCCGTTTCCGTTCATCGATGGCTCGTGGCTGGCGAGGTATCCCTGGAGCAGCGCAGCCAGTCGACTCGCGAACGCAGGGCGCAGCAGCTGAAAGTGGTTGCAGTCGAGACGTTCGAGTTTCAGCCCACCGCCGATGATCGGGACCCAGCCAAGGGCTGGGTCCTCATCCACGACCCCGACCATCCCGAGGCGCACGTCGGCCCGAACGACGAGTGCCGCGCCGGCGTAGAACTGCGGGACGTACCGCTCCCACGCCTTGAGCACGGGAGCGAACGCTCGTTCGAGCGCGTCGAGTACATCGCGCGGCACGAGGTGCCCCTCGTCCTGATCCATGTACAGATTCACTTCTTCTTCGACCGGCCCGTGGATGTACCGGGACAATTTGCCGAATCGCGTCCACAGGTATGGAAGCGCCTTTCCAGGACCCAGCGAGACGGCGTGGCGGATGTGTTGCACCGTCCGGGTGAGGAACGGCAGGAGCAGAGGATAGGCGGGGCCGTCGCAATCGAGGAGTGCCAGCAGCGCGACCTGCTCGCCGGCCGCGCGCATCTGTTGCGCGATCTCGAGCACGATGTTTCCGCCGAGCGAGTATCCAGCCAGCTGATAGGGACCATGCGGCTGCACCTGACGGATATCGCGGAGCATCCGGGCGGCCACATCCATCAGTGTCAGTTCACGCGTGCGCTCTTCGCCCTCATCGAAGACATACATGTCGAGCACGTGGAGCGGCTGTTGCGGGCCAAGGGCACGTGCGAGCTCGTCGAAGACGAAGAGTTCGCCGGCAGCGCCGGGCGCAAAGAACAACGGTGTCCGGGCGCCACGGGGCTGCACGGGGATGACGCTGGTGACTTCGCGCAGCCTCGCATCGCGCATCCGCACTGCGAGCGTCCGGATGGTGGGCGCGTCAAAGAGTACCGGCGCGCGCAGTTCGATGCCGTGCACACGCTCGACCTCCGCCAGTATCCGGATGGCCTTCAGTGAATGACCACTGAGTGCAAAGAAGTCATCATCGGGTCCGATGGGGCGCACGCCCAGTGTGCGCTCCCAGATCTCCTGCAGACTTCGCTCGAGCGGATCCTCGAGCAGGAGCGACGCAACGCCGAGCGGCAGCGACGCCTCAGGCGCCTTCAGCGCACGGCGATCGAGCTTCGCGCTGGTGGTCAGCGGCAGCGCATCCAGAACACAGAATGCGGATGGTACCATGTAGATCGGAAGTGCGCGGCGCATCAACGTCCGGAGCTCCGTCTCGGTGACCGTGGCGCCTGGTGCGAGAACGACGTACGCGACGAGCTGCGGCTCTCCGGGCGTATCCTCGCGCAGGACGACCGCGGCCTGACGGATTTCGGGGTGTTGACGCAGCGGGCCTTCGACTTCGGCGATCTCGATCCGATATCCGCGCAGCTTGACCTGCTCATCGATCCGGCCATGGTATTCAATCTCCCCGGTGGGCAGGTATCTCGCGAAATCGCCGGTGCGATAGAGCCGTTCACCCGGGGCATACGGGTCGGCAATGAAACGCGCCGCGGACTCCTCAGGCAGGTTCAGGTAGCCATGTGCCAGCCCGAGCCCACCGATGTGCAGCTCACCGGCGACACCGATCGGCGTCAGGTTCTGCCATGGATCAAGAATCCGGCAGCGGGCGTTCGCGATCGGCCGTCCAATCGGCACACCGGCTGCTGGCTCCAGCGTGTCCGTGAGTTCGTAGCAGGTGGCATCAATTCCGGCCTCCGTCGGGCCGTAGAAGTTTCCGAAACGCAGGTCTGGCAGTGCACGTCGGATCTCGCCCGCCAGCGACGCATCCAACGCCTCGCCACCACTGACCAGGTAACGCAACGCACCACACTGCGCAAAGCTTGCCATTGACGCGAGGATCCGCAGCACCGACGGGACGATCTGCACGACCGAGATCCGATCGCGCTGGAGCAGATCGGCGAGCCCAAGGATGTCGCGATGCGCATTCGGCGCCGCGATGACGACGGTCGCGCCGACGACGAGCGGGGCAAAGAGCTCCGCCATCACGGCATCAAAGCCGATCGACGCGAACTGCAAGATGCGGTCGGACCCTGTCATCCCGAGCTGTGCCGTGAACCACAGCGCATGATTGCACAAGGCGCGATGCGGAAGCAGGACACCTTTGGGCTTGCCGGTCGAGCCAGACGTGTAGATGATGTAGGCGAGATCGTGTGGACCGCATCTATCGGCGAGATTCGGCGCTCCGGCCGGATCGGAGCCACTCCCGGCTGGCTCGATCACCCAAAGCGCTGCGGGGAGACCCGGAACGAGCTCACCCACCCGAGCGACGAGTGATGCGCTAACGAGTACAACCGTGCTCGCCGCGTCCTTGAGCATGAACCGCAGGCGGTCACGTGGCATTTCAGGATCAAGGGGAAGGAACGCCCCCCCCGCCTTGAGCACCGCCAGAATGGCGATCAGGAGTTCATGCGACCGTTCGAACGACACACCGACGACCGTGTTGGACGTCACACCGTGGCTGACCAGCCGCGCCGCGAGGGCATTGGCCTGCGCATTCAGCGCGCGGTACGTGAGCGTGCGTCCATCACACTCCGTGGCAATGCCGTCCGGCGTCCGGTCAACCTGCGCTTCGAACAACCGGTGGATCAGCTGCGGTCCGTGCCGCGACACCGACGTCGCGTTCCAGGTCTCCATCAAGCTGCGGTCGTCGTCTCCAACGAGCGCGATCCGCATGAGGGACTGGGAGGGCTGACGGACGGCGGCACGAAGCAGGCGCTCGAACGCGGAGGCAAACCGCTGGAGCGTCGTTGGAGCAAAGAGTTGCGCATTCGCATCGATCGAGCAGCTGACGCCTGTCGAGTCGGATGAGAACGCGATGATGAACTCACCGGTGCAGCCTGCATCTGGCGCAGCGCCGAAATCAACGAGAACTTCGGGCGGCGACGCCGCTGTGGCGAAGGTGGTCAGCTGGCCAGTCGCTGTGCGAACCCGAGCCAGCATCTCGTGCAGCGTCGGTTCGCCAGTCGCGTCAATACTCAGCCGCACAGGTCCGTCGGGGATCGTCGCCTCGTCGTTGCCCGCCACGAGCTGCAGCGAACGAGGGGTCAGATCGAGGGTCACCGCCTCGCCGCGGGAGTATCGCGAGAGCAGTGTCACGAGCGTAGCGAAGAGGGTCTGGCTGGTGCTGCACTCGAGCGTCGCAGCCGCGCCGTTCAGCTGCTCGATGAGTGCCGGCTCGAGCCACCAGACGTGGCGGACCCGCCCATACGCGCCTGTACGCCCGCGTGGATGGTCAGTCGGCAGCACGCTTGGAATTGCGTTGTTCACGTACGCGCCCATCCGTGCCGTCTCCTGAGCTGCGTCGACCCTGGCGCCCCGCATCGTACGCGCAGCCAGAAGATTCCGTGGCGCCCGAGAAACGCCCGAATGCGGGGCGACCCCGCCGGGCGTAACTCCGCAACCATCGAATGACGTTCGAAAAGCGACAACGTCACATCAGTGGGCGCGACGGGTCGAGCCCCAACGCCAGTGAAGGTTGCTGGGCGACCAGTGCGACGGCGCATACGGCGCTGGCAATGATCAGGGGGAAGCAGCGCGACATCGAGACTCCAGTGAGTGACAGACGAACACAGATCGAACGCTGGGCGAACCGGTGAACACTCCATACCCCGCGGCAGCAGCACAGCGCGCGACATCACCGTCGCACAGCGCTCAGGCCGACTCAAACCGTCCAGACTTCGCGATCCTGCTCGGCGCGGATCTTGGCGGCCAGCGTTCGGATCGTCGCCGAACCGAAGACTGACGTGGCGCGCAACGAGACGCCGAAGTGCCGCTCGATCTCGGCGAGCAGTCGAAACACCTTCAACGAGTGGCCGCCGAGCGCGAAAAAATCGTCGTCGGGGCCAAGCGTGTCGATCGAGAGTGTGCGGCGCCAGATGTCGAGCAGACTGCGTTCGACAGGATCAGCAAACAGCGGGTCAGGGCGGACGTCGACACTCGCGTCAACGGGCTCAGGCAATGCCCGGAGATCGAGCTTTCCATTGATCGTGAGTGGAAGGCGCTCCAGTGGCACGAACATCCCCGGCACCATCCAGGCGGGCAACACGTGCAGCAAGGCACTTCGAGTTGATATGGCGTCAAACGGCGTACCGGAGACCGGAACGATGTACGCCACCAGTTGGGTATCGCCATCGCGATCGTCGCGCGCCATGACCGCCGCGTGTGCGACGCCTTCGATCCGAGTGAGCGCCTGCTCCACTTCGCCCAGTTCGATGCGGTAGCCGCGCACCTTGACCTGGGCGTCGACACGACCGGCGTAGACGAGGTTGCCGTCGACCAGATAGCGAGCGCGATCTCCAGTGCGATACAGGCGCGCACCGGGGCGGAAGGGATCGGGGATGAACCGTTGCGCCGTCAGTTCGGGCTGATTCAGGTAGCCGCGCGCGATACCATCCCCGCCGAGGTACAGCTCGCCGATCCACCCGATGGGTAACGGTTCGAGATCGTCGTCGAGCACATGACAGATGGCATTGGCAATTGGCCGGCCGATCGGAATCGGACCGGTGTCAGGCAGTTCGGTGCCGCAGACAAAATTCGTCGCGTCGACGGTTGCCTCACTCGGGCCGTAGAAATTGCCGATGCGGACCGAGGGCAGCACGGCCCTGACGGCGTTGCACAGCCGTGCGTCGAGCGCCTCGCCACCGCAGACGAGAAAGCGGAGGTCCGAGCAGGATTCAAAGTCCGGACTCATCACCAGCACCCGAAGCGCCGATGGTACCAGCTGCATCACGGTCACGCCGCTGCGACTCGCGATCCGCGGTATCTCGCTCAGCTCATGATGCGCATCGGCGTGCGCGAGTGCGACCATCGCACCGCTGAGCAACGGAGGGAAGATCTCCGCCATCGCAGCGTCGAAGCTGATCGACGCATGCAGCAGCACGCGGTCCGATGCCGTCATTCCGACGGCGCCCGCGAACCATTGCGCATGATTGCAGAGGGCCCGATGAGTCAGCAACACACCCTTGGGCGACCCGGTCGACCCCGAGGTGTAGATGACGTACGCGAGGCTCTCCGGCGCACAGCGCGACCGGAGCGGGACCACGGCAACATCCGCAGGCGCGAGATCGACGCGTATGCGCTCGGCCCATGGCCCCACCTCGGCGATCCGCGCATCGGTCTCGGCATCGACGAGCACCACGGCCGCTGCGGTATTACGCAGCATGAAGGCGAGGCGCGACTCAGGCAGTTCCGGGTCGAGCGGCACGAACGCGCCTCCCGCCTTCAGGATCGCCAGCATCGCCACCAGCAGATTCAGCGAGCGCGTAACGCAGAGGCCGACCATCGTCTCAGCGCCGACACCGCGCAAAGCCAGCACGCGAGCGAGCAAATCGGCACGCCGGTTCAGCTCGTGATAGGTGAGCATACCCTCGTCGGAGCGAGCCGCGATCGCTGACGGTGACCGTGTCACCTGACGTTCGAACAGCTCGTGGACGAGCTGCGTCTCAGGTCGGGCAACGCGGGTCTCGTTCCATTGGTGGATTGCCTGCGCGCGCTCGTCACTGGTCAACAGCGGAAACTGCGCCATCGGCGCGCCGGGTTCCGCTATCGCCGCCGCCAGCAAACGTCCGCAGTGCTCCAAGAACTGGTTGATCGTCACGAGCTCGAACAACGCGCCATCGTACGCGATGTCGATCGTCACAGCGTCCGATTCGATCACGAACGAGACGAGGAGCTGCGTGGCGTCGACGCCGCTCGGCCGAGCGACCTGTGGCCCTGACGACTGGCCATCAACGACTATGGGCAGCAGCGCCGTCGACGCGTCGTCCTGCCCGGCATCGGCAGCCGCGGCCAACGCTGTCGCGACAGCCGCTTCGATGTCGCGACGCGAGGCATTGCGCTCTACGGCGACCTCCAGAATCTGGACACCGCATGGCTCCGCTGACGGCGGCCTGCGCAACAGCACATCCACAACCCGCGTCGTCAGGCCAAGCGTGACGGTCTCGCCAAACGTCATCCGGTCGAGCAGCGCCACCAGCGTTGCCACGAGCGCACTGACTGCGTCGCGATTCCGCGCATCCGCGTCCTGCCCGAGCGACGCGACGCGCGCCGGGAACGTGCGGCAGGTGCTCGACCACACGGCCGCGCCATGGGGGCGGCGATCCACGGGCAACTCCGTGAAATCCATGCCGCGGCTGAGCGGCACGCTCTCGCGCACGCTCACACGACGAAAGACGTGCGGTCGGCGCCGGCTGCGGCGCCGGCCACGTCGTCACACCCAACGACGGGGAGCGACACCCGGCCGTCTCCGAACGGCGCTCGCCCCCGCATCACGCCGGCACTGCGACGCCCGCCGGCGCGGTCTTGACCTTGAACAGCGCCGCGAAAATCAGCAACACGCCCAGTGCGCCCATGGCTGGCACGAACCAGATCTTGGTCCAATCGTGGCTCACGGCGCCACCCGGAACGGACGCCGCGATCTGATTCGCGTCGACCACCAGACCAGACAGTTTCGACCCGATCAGCTGCCCGGCACCGAGTGTCACGAGTGCAATGAATCCCTGGGCCGCGGCGCGGATCCGGATGTCAGCCTGCTGGTCGACGTAGATCTGGCCGGTCACGAAGAAGAAATCGTAACAGACACCGTGCACGAGCAGCGCGAGATACAACATCCACATGCCGCTGCCAGCGTTCCCATAGGCGAAGAGCAGATAGCGGAACGTCCAGGTGGCCATGCCGATCAACAGCAGCTTCTTGATACCGAGTCGGGCGAAGAAGAAGGGCATCAGCAGCATGAACCCGATCTCCGACATCTGTCCGAGTGTCATCTTTGCGGCGGCATTCTGGACGCCGATTTCGTTCAGGAACGGGTTCGCGAAGGCATAGTAGAACTGCAGCGGAATGCAGAGCAGGAATGACCCGAGCACGAACACTGCGAAGGAGCGGTCCTTCATCAGTGCGAGTGCGTCGAGGCCAAGGATATCGCGCACCGACAGCTTCTTTCCGGCGTTGTGCGGCGGTGAATGCGGCAGCGTGAGGCAGAACAGTCCCATCACCAACGACGCGCCAGCGCCGAGCAGCAATGGCAGCGCGGTCTTCTCGGCGGTCACCATCGCGGCCTCGCCGACCACTGACTGATCCGGCAGGAAGCCGATCGCCCAGCCGGCGGCAATGAATCCGATGGTGCCGAGGACGCGGATGCGCGGGAACTCCGTCGCCGGATCCGACATGTGATCGAACGCCAGTGCGTTGGTCAGCGCGAGCGTTGGCATGTAGCAGAGCACGTACATCAGGAACAGCGGCCAGAAACCGGCGAAGGTGGCCTGCGTGGCGGCGAAGTAGAGCACCGCCGCACCCACCACGTGCAGGAACGCGAGCACCTTCTCGGTGGAGAAGAATCGGTCGGCGATCATGCCGACCAGGAATGGCGAGACGATGGCGGCGATCGCCGGCAGCGAATACGCGGTGCCGATGTCACTGCCGTTTGCCTTCAGTGCGCTGCCAAGGAACGTGCCGAGCGTGACCAGCCATGACCCGTAGATGAAGTACTGGATGAACATCATCGCGGAGAGGCGGAAACGAATCGAGCCGGTGCCTGCAGTGGTGGCGGTCATGGCAATTCCCGGAGACGCATCGCACGGATGCTGAGCTTCCCAGAGTGGTCACCCTGGATGGAAAGGAAGCCACGCTTGGCGAGGCCGTAGTTGGGATACTCGACGAACTTGCTGGCCTTGACCCGTGCAGTCCAATCGGCGCTGTTCAGTTGATACTGCACCACCTGCTGACCGTTCAACCAGTGCTCGACGAAGTTGCCGGCGACGACGACGCGGGCACTGTTCCATTCACCGGCTGGTTTCACCACACCAGGTGGCGGCCCGTAGACCGCGTACGCGGCGCCCGCCGCCAGCAGCAGATTCTTGTCGCTGGGATCAAGTTCGTCGTCGCGCAGCTGGTACTCCGGTGCGCTCCAGTAGGGTTTGTCGTATTCCTCGGTGGTCCGGTAGAACACTCCCGCGTTCCCGAGCTTGCTGACCTGCCAGTCGAACTCGAGTTCGAAGTTCGCATACATGGTGCGCGATTCGAGATCACCGATGGGGCCGTCCTTCGAGAGCACATCGCCTGCCACCGTCCATCCGGTCGGCAGCGTGTCGCTCTTCCATCCGCGCCACTGGCTCATGCCGGCGTCGATCAACGGCGTCCAGACCACCGTGTTCGAGAGCGGCATGTCTCCTTTCGCCAACTGCGGCTTGGCGGCGGCAGCCCTCGTCGCCGCCGACGAATCGCCTGCCGTGCGCGGCGACTCTCCGCCGCACCCAGCCAGTCCAAACATCAGGACGAGACCCGGCCTGATCCGCCGGCGCGCGTGTCGCGTCATCGCTTCCACTCGTAGCGAGACACGGCCGACGTGTATGTCTCGAGATTCTCGCCCGGATAGTCGAGCGTGCGGCCCTGCTCCGCACTCTGGTAGGCCGTCATCAGCAGTTTCACGACATCCAGGCCGTCCGCAAAGGTGAGGCGAGGCTCCTCGAGTCCGAGGAACACGCGGGCGAAATGCCGATCCTCGGTTTCGTATCCGTAGGCAAACTGTTCCGCTGGTACCACCGGCATGCCACCGGTCTCCGCCTGCTGCTTCTCCACCAGATCTTCGCCAACCGCGCCCTTGACCTCACGCGAGAAGAAGAGCTTCAAGCCTGGATCGAGTGAGTTCCACTGCATCGAATATTCGGGGCCGAGCAGTTCCGCCGAGAGCCGGAGTCCGGGACCGACGAAACTCCACGAGGTGGTGGCCTCACCGAGCACCGTGAAGCCGTCGTCGGTCATGAATTCGACATGCAGACTCGCGAAGTCTTCCGACGGCGTCTTCGTGTAGTCGATCGGGACCTTCATCTCAGTGCGCAGGATCTTCGCGTAGTGCGGCCGCGACCATTTCAGGCTGGCGATGTGCGCCGTGACTTTCACCGGCCGTACCGTCGACAGTGATTCACCCGGCTTGGTCAGCAAATGACGAATCAGCAGCGCAGAATGGCACATCATGTCGAGCAGCGTACCACCGCCCTGCAACTCGCCGGTCCAGAACCACGGTGCGTGCGGTCCGCTGTGTTCTTCCGCCGCGCGTGCCAGATACGGTCGGCCGGTGGTCGCCGCGCCGCGCGCCCAGAGCAGCTTGTGGCCAGTCTCGACATGCGGTGAAAAGAGCTGGTTCTCGAGATAGCCAGTCTTGAGCCCCACGCTGTCGACCAGCTCACAGACACGCATCGCTTCGGCCACGTTGCGCGCCAGCGGCTTCTCGCAGGCCAGGCCGAGCAGCGTGCCCTTGCCGTCGCGGATGGCGGCGACGATCTCTTCGACGTTCTCGATGCGGGCCTGATTCGGGCCGCTCAACCAGATGGCATCGATGTCGGGGTCAGCGACCATGTCGGTGATCGAGGCGTACGCCTTGCACTCCCCGACATCGAGGTCGCGCGCCAGCGCGGCCGCGCTCTCGGCATGTTCGCGGTTCGGACTCCAGACGCCGCGCACATCCGCGTCACGGATGGCACGGAACGCCTGGATGTGAAAGCGCGTGTTGAATCCACTGCCGATGAACCCAACGCCGAGTCGGGAGCGAACAGGATGTGCGCCCAAGAGTTACAGGCTCCAGCCGGCGCGGTACTCGCGCGTGAGGTAGGCGTTCGCCTCTGGCACGTTCGTGACACGCATCGCATCCGCATCGTAGTAGATCTTCTTGCCTGGTCCGGTGCGCAGCGCCACGAGACCGAGCAACATCACCTCGGTCAGCGGTGCCGCGTACTCGAAGGGCGAACTCGCCGTCCCCTTGCCCTTGCAGGCGTCGAACCAGTTCTGCTCATGCGAGGTCGTGATTCGCGGGATGCTCTGCGGCACTCGCTCTACCTCGGCCACCAGCGGCGCAGGGAAGATGCGCGGGTTGGTGCCATACGTGTCATAGAGGAGGATGCCTTTCGTGCCGACGAAGATGCCTCCGCCGTCGCCGTTCAGTATGACGTCGTCGGGCAGCATGGCGGGGCGCGGCGGCAGCAGGCCACCATCATACCAGTACATGCGGACGGCGGGCCGGTCGGAGCGTGGCGCGAACTCGTACTGCACAGTGGTCGCCAGCGGATACGACGCGGGCGCCTTCCGGTCGCCGCCCCACAACGACGATGACGCGGTGATGCTGGTCGGGAGCCCCAGTTCCAGTGCCCAGAACGGCTGATCGATGAGATGCGCGCCCATGTCGCCAATGGCGCTGACGCCGTAGTCCACCCAGCCGCGCCAGGAGAATGGATGATAGGTCGGATCGTACTGCACCGCCGGTGCCACGCCGAGGAACAGGTCCCAACTCAGCTTGTCGGGCACGGACGGCGCAACGGCCGGCTTCGGACGATCGACCCCCTGCGGCCACCAGCCGCGCGGACGATCGGTCCAGACATGCACATCGCTGATCGGGCCGAGGATACCGCTGGCGATGATTTCCTTGATGCGGCGCGTACCATCGGAGGAGTGGCCCTGATTGCCCATCTGCGTGACGACCTTCGAATCGCGCGCCGCCTTGGCCACCGCGCGCGCCTCGAGCACGGAATAGGTCAGTGGCTTCTGGACGTACAGGTGCTTCTTCAGCTGCATCGCGCGCAGTGCAATCATCGCGTGCATGTGATCAGGCGTCGCCACCACCACCGCATCGATGTCCTTCTGCTTGTCGAACATCTCGCGATAGTCCGCATACTTTGCCGCCCGGGTGTACTGCTCCTGCAGCTTCTGCGCATTCGCGTAGTTCTGCTGCGCAGTCGCCGTGCGCTTGGCGACCCACTCCTTGGCATCGACTGCACTCAGGTTCGACGGCGCGGTGAAGGCACCCGGCGGCCGGAGCCGCCCCGTGAGCGACTTCTCGACATACCCGAAGTCGACATCGCAGACCGCGACCGTATTCTCGCTCAACATCTGCTGCCAGTTCTGCATGCCCATGCCACCGGCACCGACGTAGGCGATGTTGAGGGTGTCGCTGGGGGCCTGATAGCCGCGACCGAGCACGTGGCGGGGCACGATCATCGGCGGCGCGATCAGCGCGCCGAGCGCGAGCGTCGAGGTGCCAGCGACAAAGTCGCGACGGGTGACTGCTTTCGGGTCCATGATGCGGGGGCCGTGGTGGAGAGCCGATCGGGGGAGTGCGCCAAAGGACGCGCCGAGGACTCCACTAATCTTTCAGGGGGACCACCATTCCGGCAGCGTCCGCCACCGGCTCTCGCGCCCGGGCTGGACAACGGTCGCGTCACAGGCGGCGCCGCCGGCCGGTATCCGGCGAAAACGGCGCACGGTGGAAAGGACGCCCGGGTTCGGTGCGGCCTGAGGCGGCAGCCCGACCAAGGCCGCACCTCGCGTATCCGCCCCCTCGTCCGCCGCACTCCGGCGCCTCGTGGCGCCCTCATGGATCTTGTCCCGGTCAGCCATCTGACGGCGATCGACTACGCCGTGATGGCCGTGTACTTCGTGTTTGTGCGCGGCATCGGTTTCGCCTAGCGACGGAGCACGAAGTCGAGCTCCGACTTCTTCCAGTCGGGCCGCTCGCTGCCGCCGTGGGTGACCGGGCTGGCATTCCTGTCGGCCAACCTCGGTGCACAGGAAGTGAGATGCCGTTCTACTACGGCTCGCGCGCGCGCAGCGTGCCGGAGTATCTGAAGCTGCGCTTCGACGAAAAGACGCGGACGCTGAATGCCATCAGCTTTGCCGTGATGACGGTGTTCTCATCGGGTATTTCGATGTACGCGATGGGCAAACTCTTCAACCTGCTGCTCGGCTGGAGTTTCGACGTCAGCGTGCTTGTCTCGGCCGTGATCGTGCTGGCGTATGTGATCGCAGGCGGGCTGACGAGCGCGATTTACAACGAAGTGCTGCAATTCTTCATGATCGCGTTCGGGTTCGCCCCTTTGGTCTTCCTCGGGTTGAAGAACGTTGGCGGCTGGGCCGGACTGACGGCCCGACTGACGGAAGCGGCAGCCACGAAGGGGCTGGCACCCGGCGCATACACGCATGCGTGACAAGGCATGGGCAGCGCCAGCACGAATCCGCTGGGGGTCGAGTGGTTCGGCCTCGTGATGGGACTCGGGTTCGTGCTCTCGTTCGGCTACTGGTGCACCGACTTCCTGGTGGTACAGCGGGCGATGGCGGCCGACAGCATGATCGCGGCCCGCCGCACGCCGTTGATCGCCGCCGTGCCGAAGATGCTGTTTCCCTTTCTCGTCATTCTCCCCGGCATGATCGCACTGGCCTTGACCGGGTCGGATGGTGGCATCATTCCGGCGAAGCTGGCGGCGGGCGGCGCACCGATGCTCGATGCGGCGGGCAACGTGACCGCGTTCAACACCGTGTGGACGTATGACATCTAACAGAGCCAGATCCGAAAGAACGCGCCCGACGAACACTACCTGTGGATGGGACGCGCTGCGACGGTCGGTGGCATCGTGCTGTCGATCGCAGCCGCGTACGTCGCCGGCGCGTTCAACAACATCATGGAAGTGCTGCAGCTCGTCTTTGCGTTCGTGAACGCACCGCTGTTCGCGACGTTCGCACTGGACATGTTCTGGAAGCGTACCACCGGTCACGGCGCGTTCTGGGGACTGGCCAGCGGGATGAGCGGGGCCATGCTCCACCACGGCCTGACACTGCCGAATGGCTCAGTGACCGGCATCAAGGGCGGTTTCTTCGGTGCGCGGCACATCGCCCGTGGGTTCACTCGGGGAAACAGCAACGCGGCCCGCTCACATCTGAGCGGGCCGCGTTGCACAACGGCCTACCGGACGATGGATCCGACGTCGAGCACGGTCACGACACCAAGCTTGAGCGCCTCGATGCCGGCACGGATCTTTGCCAGATCGCCGACGACGACGATCGTGGCACGATCAGCCGGGAGGTACTTCCGCGCCACGCGCTGCACGTCGGCCGCGGTGACGGCGTTGACGCGCGTGATCATGTCACTCACCGACGACAGCGGCAGCCCGAACGAGTCCAGCTCGACCAGCTGCCCGGCGATCTGCCCGTTGGTCTCGAAGTTTCCCGGGATCGCGAGGGCAACATAGGCCTTGCCTCGCGCCAGCTCCACCGCCTCGATCGGCTTCTCGCTGATCGCGCGCACTTCCCGGAAGATCTCGATCAGGCTGGAGTCGGTGACATCGGTCCGGACCGACGTGCCGATCCGGAACGCGCCGGGCACCGGGGTCCAACCAAAGCGCGACGAGATGCCGTAGGTGTATCCCCTGGTCTCGCGCAGGTTGGAATTCAGGCGCGACGAAAAGGATTCACCGAGCAGCGTGTTCATGACCACCAGCGCTGGGTAGTCCGGGCTCGCACGCATGACGCCTGGCCCACCGATGGCGATCACTGACTGTGCAGCGCCAGGCTTGTCGACGAGGAACACCTTCGGCGCCGTGTTCGGGACCACGCTCCCGGCAGGCGGCGGCGTCACGCGCGCCGAAATCGGTGACGACCATCGGCCGAATGCCGCCGCGATGGCGGTCGACGCCTCCGCAGGCGAGATATCGCCGACCACGATGATCTTCGCCCGCGCCGGCATGAACGCACGGAGGTAGAAGCCGCGCAGCGCTGACGAGTCGAGTCGTGCGGTGGATGCCGAATCTCCGTCTGGTGGCCGGTGATACGGGTGATTCGTCGGGAAGACCAGGCTGTTGAACGCGAGCCCGGCCAGCGCGGTGGGCTGATCACGCCGCTGCAGAATCGACGCTGCACGCAAGTCGCGTTGGCGACGTACGTCGGCCGCCGTGAACGACGGTCGCTGCACCACATCCGCCATCAGTGCGAGGGCTCCATCGAGCGAGCGCCGCGGCACGTTCAGCGACACCACGAACGCATCCCATGTCGCCGAGGACGAGAGCGTTGCACCGAGGTAGGCGAGCTCGCTCTGAATCGCGTTCACGTCCTTGCCGCCGGCGCTCTCCGTCAGCATGCGCGACGTGAACGACGCGATCCCGGGCTCCGAGCCATCGAGCCGCGAGCCGCCGGCAATCGTCAGGGTGACTTGCACCAGTGGCACTTCGCGCTGCGAGACGACGCGGAGGGCGACGCCGTTGCCCAGTGTTGACGCGGCCACGACCGGCAGCACCAGAGGTGGCGCGGGTGGCAGCGTGGGCGGCTTGCTGCGGTCGAAGGCCGCCTGCGCCTGCATTGCGGCCGGAACGGTGAAAGAAAGCAGCAACACACGACGCATCATTGGGTGACCTTCTTTCTGGTGGCGGCAAGCTCGGGCTTGCCCTGGGGAACGACTGAGATCATGACGCGCGGCCCCTGGAGATACTTGCGCACGACACGCTGGATATCGGCGGCCGTCACCGCGCGCAGCTGATCGAGCTCATTCTGAAATCCGTCGGGATTCCCGGTCTGGTAGTAGTACTCGTTCAGCTGATCCGCCTTGCCGCTGACGGTCTGTACACCGCGAAGGAACGACGCCTCGATCGCGTTCCGGGCCTGATCGAGCTCGCGCGCGTTCGGACCATCGGCGGCCAGCCGCTGCAGTTGCTGATCGATCACCGCCTGCAGCGTATCGAGGGCCTTGCCTGGGCGCGCGGTGGCGACGATCGAGAAGTCGCCGTCGAGGCGTTTGGCATCGTCGTACGCCTGCACCGTGGTGGCAATCTCGCCGCCGTAGACGAGCGCCTGGGTCAGTCGACTGGTGCGCGCACCGGCCAGCACGTAGGCCGCCACCTGCAGTGCCGGGGTATCGGCATCGGTGCTCTTGACCGTGTGCCAGTTGAGGTAGACGCGCGGCAGCTGCACACGATCCTCCAGTGTGACGGCGGTGTCGCGCACGGCGAACGCCGCCGGCGTGGGGCGGTCGATGGCGGGACCGCGCGGGATGGCGCTGAAGTACTGCCGGACGAGCGCGCGCACCTCATCGACCTTCACATCCCCCGCCACCACGATGGTGGCGTTGTTCGGTGCGTAGTAGCGACGGAAGAAATCCTTCACGTCCTCCACCGAGGCGGCCGAGAGATCGACCATCGAGCCGATGACGGTCCACGAATACGGATGACCGGCAGGGTACATGAGCGGCGGCGAGATGTCTCCCACCAGACCATACGGCTGATTCTCGTAACTCTGTCGGCGCTCGTTCTTCACCACATCGCGCTGCAGGTCCACCTTCGGCTTGTCCATCGTCGAGAGCAACCAGCCCATCCGGTCGGCTTCGAGCCAGAGCATCAACGGCAGCGACGACGACGGGCCGAACTCGTAGTAATTCGTGCGATCCTCGGTGGTCGAGCCGTTGTTGTTCGCTCCGGCGGCTTCGAGCAGGCGATCGAACTGCGGATACGCCGCATTCTCCGAGCCCATGAACATCAGGTGCTCGAAGAGATGCGCGAAGCCGGTGCGGCCGACCTTCTCGTCGCCGGAACCAACGTGAAACCAGACGTTGGTGGTCACGATCGGCACCGAGTGATCCTCGTGCACGATCAACGTGAGTCCGTTGGGCAAGGTGTCGAGCGTGAACGGCACACGAAGACGCGTGGCCTGTGCATGACCTGCTGCGGGCGCGAGCGCCAGGGCACCCAGCGCGAAGAAATGTCGAAGATTCATCGGGTTAAGCTAGCGGCCAGGCGGGGTACCGCAGCCGCCTCCAGCGTCCGGCACTATCCGAAGGTCACGCCCCATTGGGCGACGTGCGTCGAACCGACTGGAAGCCGCCGCAGTCCCCACTCCGGGTGGTTGAGCGCGTCAGTAGCAGAGGACATCGGTTCGATCGCGATGCTGCCACGCGCCACACCCGCCGGCAGCGCATCGCCGGTGAAGATCACGACATAGTCGAAGCTCTCGTCCATCCAGACGGAAAACGCGCGCAGTCCGTAGTTCAGGCGAACCCGGACGAGCCCGTCCTCACCTCTCGTCGGGCTCGCGAAGCAGTGATTGAACTTCGTCGCACCGATCACGCGGCCGTGACGGAAGTCGAGGCCGACTTCCTCGACCGGCACGATGCGACCGGTCGGGATCAGCCGCTCGAACTCCACCACGCGACTGAACGGCAGCGTCAGCGTATCGGTGTCGATCTGCGCCGAACCAACGGTGAAGTAGGGATGAAAGCCCATCGCCACGGGGGCGTCGTGCGAACCGCTGTTGGTCATCGCACAAGCCACCTGCAGCCCAAGCGCATCGAGACTGTATTCCAGGCGGAGGGTGAGCGGGAACGGATACCCGTGCGCTCCCGGGAATCGCAGCGTGAATGCGGCCGAGGCGAGGGTGCGCGACTCGAGCTGCCAGTCGGCCGTGCGCACGAACCCGTGGATGGCGTTCGGGCCGTCCTTGTCGTTCAGCGCCAGCTGGTAGTCGTGCCCATCCCAGCGATAGCGCCCAGCCGCGACGCGGCCAGGGAACGGGATCAGGACATCCCCCTGCCCTCCCTGCTTGTTGGCCGTCCCGCGATACCCAGCCACCACCGGGTGGCCCTGATAGCCGAGCGCCCGCAAGCTCGCCCCGTAGGACGAGACTACCGCCGTCCAGTGGCCGGAGACCAGCTCGAATTCCGTGTCGTCATTCATGACTGGCAGTGTAAAACGCCCGGGAGATTTTCGCCGCTCCCTGTACACCGGCGCGGTGCCGGTAGCGGAACGGCGAAGCATCGACCACCATTTCCCCGACCCAATCACGGTGTGCGCCGCCATGGCCCCTGGCGCACTGCACTCGACCCGACCCGAGCCAATGACCTTTCCTCGAGCTGCTGGCGTTCTGCTGCACCCGACCTCACTCCCGGGCGCCGGAGGCATCGGCGACCTTGGCCCGGATGCCCATCGTTTTCTGGATTTCATGGTGCAGGCCGGGCTCAAGATCTGGCAGATGCTGCCCGTCGGCCCCACCGGCTACGGCGACTCGCCCTATCAGTGCTTTTCGGCCTTCGCCGGCAATCCGCTGCTGATCCATCTCCCGGGTCAGGACCCGACGACGTTTCCGGCACACACCGTCGACTTCGAACAGGTCATTCCGCACCGGCGCGCGCGGCTGTTGCACCATCTCGCCGCATATACGCCGGACGACCGCTACTTCACCTTCGTGCGCGCGAATGCCGAGTGGCTGCCCGACTACGCACTCTTCATGGCGTTGAAGGAAGAGCACGGTGGGGTGGAATGGACGCGATGGGAGAAAGGCGTCGCGACGCGCGAGCCCGCCGCACTCGCCAGTGCGCGGACCCGTCTCTCCGCAAGCATCACGCGCTATCAGGTCGAGCAGTTCTTCTTCTTCACGCAATTCCATGCGCTCAAGAAGGCGGCCCACGAGCGCGGGATCGAACTGATGGGCGATCTCCCGATTTACGTCGCGGCCGACAGCGCCGACGTCTGGGCCAATCGCGAGTGCTTTATGCTCGATGCCGACGGGCACAAGCTGGTGCAGGCCGGTGTCCCGCCCGACTACTTCTCGGCCACGGGACAGTGCTGGGGTAATCCGATCTACAACTGGCCGGAGTTGAAGCGCACCGGGTACGCCTGGTGGATCAAGCGAATGCGCGCGGCGTTCCAGTTGTTCGACAGCGTGCGACTGGATCACTTCCGCGGTTTTGAGGCGTACTGGGAAGTGCCCGGCATCGCCGTGACCGCCGAGAAGGGCCGGTGGGTGAAGGGACCCGGGGCCGATCTGTTCGTCGCGATCGAGCAGGCGCTCGGGAAACTACCGATCGTGGCCGAGAATCTCGGATTGATCACGCCTGAGGTGGAAGCGCTTCGTGCGCAGTTCGACTACCCTGGCATGAGCATCCTGCAATTCGCGTTTGGCGGCGACGGGCAGGCCCACGAATTCAAGCCGCACAATTTTCCACGCGAACGCGTGGTGTACACGGGGACCCACGACAACGACACGACGATGGGTTGGTGGGGTTCGACCGGCGCTGGCGAGTCCACCCGCAGTTCGGATGAGGTCACACGCGAGAAGGAGTACGCGCTGCGATACCTCGGCACGGACGGACACGAAATGAACTGGACGTTGATCCGCGTCGCACTCGCGTCGGTGGCGAACACGGTCCTGATCCCAATGCAGGATGTCCTCGGCACCGGTGCGGACACGCGCATGAACACTCCCGGCAAGCAGTCCGGGAACTGGGCCTTCCGTTTCAGCTGGGATCAGCTGACGCCTGCAACCACCACGCGGCTTCGCTCGCTGGTGGACACCTATGACCGCTGAGCGATGATGCGTCCGTTTTCTTTCGTGGTGCGCGGGGCGCGCCGCACCAGTGCGATGCTTGTGATCGCGGGCACGCTGCTTCAGGCGCAGGCGCCGGTGATCGAGAAGGTCGACCCCCCGAACTGGTGGGGCAGCCATACGATCAACCCGGTGCGTGTGTTGATCCGCGGCAAGCACCTTGGCGGCGCGCAGCTGGTCTGTCCAAAGCTACGGTGCGCGCGCGTCACGGTGAATGCGGCCGGGACGTACGCCTTCGTCGACGTCACGATTCCGGCAACGGCGCGGCCAGGAACGTATCCGCTCACACTGCGGACGGCCAACGGCACGGCACCGGTCCCATTCACCGTGTCGGCGCCACTCGCGCGCGCCGGACGGTTTCAGGGGTTCAACCAGGATGACGCGATGTACCTGGTGATGCCCGACCGTTTTGCCAACGGCGACACCACCAACGATTCACCAGCCGTGTCGCCAGGCATGCACGACCGAACCAGGGGCCGGTACTACCACGGCGGCGATCTCGAAGGGCTGCGACGGAAGCTGCCGTACCTGAAACAGCTCGGCATCACGGCGATCTGGCTCAACCCGTTGTATGACAACAACAACGCGCTGAACCGGAAGGAGATGTACGATGGCCTGCCCATCACCGACTACCACGGGTATGGTGCGACGGACATGTATGCCGTGGACGAGCACTTCGGCGACATGGCCTTGTTCAAGACCGTGACGGACGAGGCACATGCCATGGGGATCAAGATCATCCTCGACATGGTGGCCAATCACACCGGTCCATATCACCCGTGGGCGTCCGACTCACCAACGCCGACGTGGTTCCACGGCACGACGGAGACGCACCCGAACAACACCTGGCAGACCTGGACGCTGCACGATCCGTATTCGCCGGCGGCGATGCGAGCGGCGACCCTCGACGGATGGTTCATCAACATCCTGCCGGATTTCAATCAGGATGATCCGGAGGTGGCGCGCTACATCATTCAGAACACGCTCTGGTGGGTGGGCATGAGTGGCATGGACGGGATCCGGCAGGATACGTGGCCGTACGTCCCCCGCGCGTTCTGGCGCGACTGGATGAACGCCATCAGGAAGGAGTATCCAACGCTGAAGGTGGTCGGCGAAGTGCTCGATGGCGATCCGACGTTCGTGAGCTTCTTTCAGGGTGGCAAGACCCAGTATGACGGGATCGATGACAAGGTGGATGCCCTGTTCGACTTTCCGATCCATTTCGTGCTCAGGAACGTGTTTGCGCGCGGCAACTCGATCCGCGAGGTCCCGCAGATGCTGGCGCGCGACTACCTCTATCCCAATCCGAACGCGCTGGTCACACTGCTCGGCCTGCACGACGTGAATCGGTTCATGAATGAACCTGCGGCGACCACTGCCGGATTGAAGCTCGCCTACACGTTCCTCGCCACGGCGCGCGGCACGCCGCTGATCTACTATGGCGACGAAATTGCCCTACCGGGCGGCAATGACCCTGACAACCGCCGCGATTTTCCGGGTGGCTGGCGCGAAGATCCGCGGAGCGCCTTCGAGGCAGGAGGGCGATCGGCGGTGGAGCAGGGCGTCTGGTCGCATCTGCAGACGCTGCTCACGCTGCGTGCTGCACGGCCAGACATGCGGCGCGGCACGATGCAGAACCTGCACGTCGGGGATCAGGTGTGGGTGTACCGACGCGGCGGCACCGTGGTGGCGATCAACAACGGCAAGGAGGCTGCTGATGTCACCATGCCGCCAATGCCACTCGGGGCCGACGTCCTGAAGAGCTGTGCGGCGCCTCGTCGTGACGGAGCGAACATGGTGCTGACGATTCCGGCGCGCTCGAGCTGCGTGTTCTGAGAGACTGCGGCGCGCTGATGCACGATGTGGCCCACTGTGAGCAGGAGCTGTCGCAGTGGGCCACATTGCATTGCATCGTGTTCGCTACGGCGCTGGATCGCTGAGGGCGAATCGACGCGTGAACGCCGCCACGCGCAGGCCGTGTGCCTTCCCTGCCGTGATGTCGTTCATGTAGTGAATGCCACCATACAGTCGCGAGATTCCCGCTTCATCAGCCATCGCGCGAAACTGTGGAGCGGCTGAGGGGAAGAGATACCCGAGCACGTCGCTCGCGGCGGCCGAGAACGTCGAGTGGCCGGACGGATACGCCGGAAAGTTCGGCAGCCCGATATCGGTGCGGATGCTTGGATCGAGTTGCGATGGCCGCGGATTGAAGTACGCGTACTTCGCCTCCCAGCACGCCACCGACGCGTCGTGCATCGCCATGTTCAGCAAAGCGAACGCCCGCGCGGCTCGCACTTCGCTGAACCGCGCATCGCGGACGTACTCGGCGGCGATGTCATTCCAGTGACCGGGCGGCGTATAGGTGCCGGCGCCATCGTTCCACTTCTCGGCAATGGCGCGCTGTACCCGAGTGAGCCCATTCACGGTGCGACGAACTTCGGCCACTTCCGCCGCCATCTGGGGGGAAGTGGCAAGAAACGGCGCGGCGGGCCTGATCGCGGCGAGGTCGGTCGAGGAAAGATTCCATCCCAGCACCCGTCCGAAGTTCGGGAGCATCGGCGGCCGCGCTGGCGTCTCGAGACTGCGCCACGGGGTATCGCCACGAGCGCGGGCACTGTCGGCCAGTGCGGCCCAGAGCGCGGGCGTCCCGATCGCTGCGCCGGTGCCATCGGCACTGGCACGCGCCAGCACCAGCGTCGCCACCGCGCGGCCGAGTGCCAGGCCCGCCGCCACGTCGCTGCTGGTCGCCTTGCCGGCAAGCTGCGCCGCCTCGCGCTGATCAGCGCCGCGTCGCGTGATCTCTTCCACCGCCGCCGGAAAGAGCGCCTGCAGCATCGCCACCGTGACGCCCGAGATCACCGCATCCTCGGAGGGATACGACGGAAGCTCCGAGATCGGCATCAGCCGGCGAATGCCTGTGTCACTCCTCGTCGGCGCGGGGCGATTGTACTGGTACTTGTACGCCCACGCCGCCTTGAGTGCTTCGTACTGCGCCACGGCGACGTAACTGTACGCACGCGCAGCGTACGGCGGATTGGCAAACGGGAACGCCGGGTCACCGAACGGATTGTTCACATCCGGAAAGGCGTAGCTCCCATCTGCCCGTGGCGCCGGCGGCAGGTTGTAGCGCGCCACCAGTCCGCGCAGGATCTGATTCCATCGCAGCACACCACCGCCGCTCCAGTAAGCCACGCGCTCGCGCTGCACGGGCGTGATCGCCTGCTGCGCCCCCTTGATCGCGGCCAACTCCGCCAGGTATGCCGGGCTGGTGACTGCTGCCGGCGCCGCCACTGGCACCTGCGTAGACGACGTCAGCACGATCATCCGCCAACTGCCCGCGGTCGCGTCGGTACTCACGGCGTCCAACGGCGTCAGTGTCTCCGTTTGTGTGATGCTCTTGTCGCAGCTGAGCACCAGCAGGGCGAGTGCCGCAAGGCCGGTGACACGAACGCCGAACATGACACGCGGAACGGCTGATGTACGTCGCATCAGAGCTTCCCCGCCAGCAGCACGCCGCCCATGACGGTGGTCGACTGCCCCACATTCCGACCGCTGAGCATGTGTGACGCGCCGACATGCACCGTCACCGCCTTCAGTTTCGGGATCACATACTGCACGCGTCCGTCGACGCGGGTGAAGTTCATGCGATTCGACACGAACGGCATGTCCTGCCGACGGATGTCACCACCCCCGCGCGTGGTCTGTCGCGTGAACACGATCGGCACCACGAGGCCAGTGCGCTGGTAGCCCAGTGTGAGTGCATAGTCGCTCACGTCGGGCATCCGTACTTCATTGGTGAGGAACAATTGATTGTTGGTGAAGTAGGCGACGCGATCGAGCGTCACGTTGCCGCGCCGCGTGTATGACGCCGAGCCGTTCACGTAGACGCCGTTGCGCGCCTGGAAGGAGAGCAACCCGCGGGCCGTGGCGCGTCGGCTGGCCGACCCGATCGAGAGCGGGAAGAAGTCCACCGTGTAGTCGCTGGTTGGCACAGTGGCGCTGAGCACCGCAATGCCGTGCAGCGTGCCGTGGGTGGTGAGCGGCGTGCTGAATGCCCGCACCTTGATGCCAATGCTCAGGTCCTGCGCGCCCTGCTGCCCGGCGAGCACACCCTGACTGGCCGTCGTCCAGACGTACGGCAGCGACGCCAGAATGTTGATCCGGTCCGTCACGCCGTAGGCAGCCATCCAGCTCGCCTGCGTGGTCGTGAGCGTCCCGATGTTGCCGTTGTCGCGCTTGAGGGTGCCTTCCCAGTAGTCGGACCACTGCTCGCGGGTGTAGAACAGCCCCGCGCAGAGCACGCGCTTGTCCATGAAGATCGCGTCGTCCATGCTCTGGGCACGCCCCCGGGGGGCCGCAGCCATCAGCATCAGCACCAGCCCCGCCACACGCATCAGCGCCTTCGACCACATCGCACCACGGCGGCCACCCGGCCGCGTCACACAACTCACACGCATCAAGCGCCTCTCCTCAGAAAGAAACGTGCGCGGCCCAGCGCCGCAGCACAGACCTCAGTCGCCAGCCGCCGCCAGCGCTCCCTGCGACGTTCGGGGGGAGGGCGCGGCGATGGCGGATTCAGGCGCACCCACATCATCCACGAACCGCACACAGACCGCCGCAATGATCATGCAGACGCCGCCGATCATCACGACATACAGCGGAGAGTTCGGATTGTTCGCACCGAACAGCGTCCGCGTGATGGGGCCGAAGGTGAGTGCTGCGGCGATCTCCGGCAGCACGATGAAGAAATTGAACACGCCCATGTAGACGCCGATCCGATGCTGCGGCAACGCACTGGACAGCATCGCATACGGCATCGACAGGATGGATGCCCACGCAATCCCAACACCGACCATGCTCAGGAGCAGCAGGTACTGATTGTGAATCACGTACACCGAGAGCAGCCCGGCGGCCCCGCAGAGCAACGCCACCGTATGCACGGTCTTTCGGCTGGTGGCGGCCGCCATTCGGGCCAGGCCAAGGGCGACGATGAAACAGGTGATCGAGTAGAAAGCAAAGGCGAAGCCGCCCCACTCCGCCCCCTTGGCGTACAGTTCCGACTGCGGATCGGTGGCACCGAAGACATGCCGCGCCGTCGCCGGAACGAAGAAGAGCCACATGCAGAACAGCCCCAGCCAGGTAAACACCTGCACCACGGCCAGCTGCTTCATCGTGGCCGGCATCTCGCGAATGGCCTCCAGCACTTCGGTCACCAACGCGCCGGCGCCGAGTCCTTCCTTCTTCATCTTCTGGAACGCCGCCATGTCCTCCGGCGGATACTCGTCAGTGGTGAAGACGGTCCAGAGGACCGCCAACAGGAACACCACGGCGCCGAACTGAAAGGAGTACTTCACCGTCAGCGGAATGCCGCTCACGGTATTGCCCGCGATGCCGAACTTGCCGAGCACGAACGGCATGGCGTTGGCGAAGCTGGCGCCGATACCGATCATCAGTGATTGCATCAGGAACCCGGCGGTCCGCTGTGACGCGGCCAGCTTGTCGGCAACGAAGGCGCGGAACGGCTCCATCGAGATGTTGATCGAGCCGTCGAGAATCCAGAGCAGACTGGCGGCCATCCAGAGCGACGTCGATGTCGGCATGAAGAACAGCGCGATCGAGGCGAGGATCGCGCCAGTCAGGAAGTACGGGCGCCGGCGGCCAAGCCGATTCCAGGTGCGGTCGCTCAATGCGCCGATGACTGGCTGCACGAGCAGCCCGGTGACCGGCGCGGCCAGCCAGAGAATCGGGACATCGTCGGGCCGTGCGCCAAGCCGTTCGTAGACGGCGGACATGTTGGCCAGCTGCAGCCCCCAGCCGAACTGAATACCCAGAAACCCGAAGCTCATGTTGAAGAGCTGCGGAAAGTTGAGGTGTTTTCTCTCCATTCCGGGACGCCTGGGCAGAGGAGGGTGATCTGGCAGCCGGTCGCAAGAACCGGGAGTCCGGGCGCGCTGGCCCGACGGACGACAGCAGAATATGCCGACCGCGCCGAGGCTGGTGAAGCTCCGCCCGCCCAGACCTCCTCGGCGCGAGGCGCCGAGCGCGGTTAATTTGCCTCGCATGCCACCTCTTTCCCCGTACCGATCCCTCCCGGTCGAGCGCCGCGTTGCGCTGGTGACCTACGAACTCAAGACCCAGAAGGAGGCGCGCAGCATCTTCATTCAGCGCCTCGTGAGCCGCGGAGGAGGGTTCCGGCCTGCCTCGTTCCAGAACTGGCCGGCAGAGCGCCTGGCGCAGGAAGTGGTGAAGCTCAAGGTGGAATCGGCACAGGACGAACTGGGGCTGATGCAGACCCTGTATGTCGACCTTGAGCCGGCCATCCAGACGACGTTCCTCGATGCGGCGGGGGTGAAGCACACCGACGGACGGATCGACGAGGAGTCTGAGCCGCCCTTCTGCAGCACCGAGGCGGTCGCCAAGGCGTCGGCCGCGACGATCGCAGCCCACGGGGACGAGGGAGTGCGCTATCTCCGGACGATCCATCGGTACGCGTCGGAATCGTGGCCCGGGCTGGACCAGGTGATCAACGGGCTGGAGCCCGCGCCAGCGGCGTGACGCCGAGGGAGGACGCCTTCGCAGCCAGCTGCGCCGGGCGTCCTCCGGTACTCCATGCGGTGATGGAATGTGCGCCAGCGCACCGGTGTCGAACCGTGCAGACACCATCACCACGCCAATCGGAGACCATCATGAACACGTCGCTTCACGCAGTTCTGGCAATCACTGGTGCTGCCGCACTGGCGCTCACTGCCGCCTGTTCTGACACCGCCAGCGCCACCGAGACGCCATCCACCATCATCGGTGTGTCGACCGAAGCCGGATTGCGAGCGGCCAGGTGGGGCAGCAACGTGACGGTGACGTTCAGTGGTGCCACGATGCGCTATCGATCCAACGGCATCCCCAACCATGCGAGGCAAGCGCAGTATGCGCTCCCGACCCCCGGCACGCGTGTCCCGACGGCCGCGACCGCGTACGCCGGCGCCGACCCGACGGCGGCGCAGTCCTATGACTATCAGATACCACTGACACCGACGAAGGCCGCCAGTACGACCTCGACGAGCCTTGGCACAATTGGTGTGATGATCTCCGGGGCGGCACTCTTCAATCCCTACGAAGGCGATGGCAGCACGGTGGCCATGGCAAACAACTTCAGCGTCAGGAACGCGGCCGGACAGGACATCCTCTTCCTCGACGTCTGCAACGGACATCCAACGCCGATGGGCATGTATCACTATCACGCGCTGCCGCCCTGCGTCACGGCAATGGTCGACATTGACGCAGGTCCGTCACACATCATCGGCGTGGCCTTCGATGGGTTTCCGATCTATGGCGATCGCGACATCAACGGGAAGCAGTTGACCGCCGCCGACCTCGATCAGTGCAATGGCATCACCAGTGCAACGCCGGAGTACCCGGCAGGCATCTATCACTACGTCTTGCTGAAGGCGAACAACTCGACCTCGTCGATCCGCTGCTTCAGCGGCACGGTGACGCGCATCTCATCGCAGACGATGTCCGCACACGCGACGATGGTTGGGATGTGATGCGCGGCCGGGCAGGTCAGTACTTCGTCGTGCCCGGCTGGAAGGTCCGCCAGCTGTGCCAGAACTCCTGACTGGCATTGATCGCGCTCAACGGTCCGGCGGGGCCGCGGCCATTGAGCGCATATGCGCCCTCAGCGGTGAGTAGTGAATCCCCTCGCAGGGTGAATTGCGTCGTGAGCTTCGGCCGCCGGAAGGCAAAGAAGCTCACGCTGTCCGGCCCGAGCGCGAGCACGACCGGAACGCCGCCCACCACGTCGTTGATCACGCGCTCGCGGCGCAGCCGCTTCCAGTCATAGGCCTTCGCCTCGCCGTTGAGCGCGATGCCGACCACCCACGCCTTGTCGTTCCATGACACGGTGTCCGTGCCAGTCAGTCCGCCGCGTTTGGTGCCGCGCTCGTAGGCATAGTCCCTCGCATACTCGTCCGTGAACGCCGGGTCCGCCTGCATCACCAGCGTCTGCGGATGCAGTTTCATCCACTGCTGCAAGGAGACTTGCACGGTTGGCAACTCCGGCATCGCGGTGCCCTTCAGCGGACCGATCACGGCCTGCCCATTCGCCTGACGCCACCAGCTTCGCGTTCGGCGATCCTCGAACATGGCGTTGAACTGGTCCATGCCGACCAGGCGGAATGTCTCGAGCGTGTCATGCACCGTGGGACGAAAGATCCGCCCGGTGCGGCATACGGTGCAGTAGCTGACGAGGATCGGCTCGCCCGCAATGGTATCACGCACCTGATGGTGATAGCCGATGTACTGCAACGGATACGCGCGCGCCTCCCCGTTCAGCTCGATCCCGACCACCAATCGATCACCAGCCACCTTGTTGGCCGACGCCGGCAGCATGGTGAGCGTATTCGGCTGCAGGAACATGTGATCGGCAGCCATCTGGAAGTTGAACGCGTACACGATGCCGGCGACGGCCAGCAGTGCCGGCGGCACCAGCCACTTCGCGCGTCCGACGCTGCGCCATGCCGATCGCAAGCCGGCCACGATCATTGCACCGAACAGCGCACGCCCCACCCAGCGCCACGTGTACAGCAGGTACGCCAGCTCGATGCTCCGCATGCGCTGACTACCGGGCATCGGCATGATGAAATAGACCAGCGCAACTTCCAGCAGGCCCAGTCCGAGCACGCCAGACCAGAAGAGGACTCTCACCGCACCGATCCCAAGGCGGCCAGCGCCAGCGCCACGCCATTCGTCCAGCCAAATCCATCCTGTGTGGGATATTCACCGCCACCGGCAGGCCGCGTGAGATCGAGGACGTCGTACTTCTCGGTCATCTTGCCGACGGCGGCATACGTCCGACGATTGAGCGTCAGCCAGCGCTCGCGCGCCGTGTCCGCCAGATCACCACGCCCATAGCGTCGCACGCCCTCCATCGACATCCACTGCAGCGGCGGCCAGCCGTTGGGCGCATCCCACTGCTGTCCCGACCGGATCATGCTGGTGACGAACCCTCCGGGGCGCAGGAAGTCACGCTCGAGCCTGGCGGCGACGGCGCGGCCCTGCTCCGCCGTTGCGAGCCCGAAGTACAGTGGCGCAGCGGCCGCGAGTGTCGGCCGGTCGGTGACACGATCCCCGCCGCGCCAGCGCACGTCGTAGAAGAAGCCGGTGCGGGCATCCCACGCCGCAGCGAGCAGCGCGGCACGACGCGACGTAGCGGCAGCGTCGAACTGCGCCGCAACCGCCGAATCACCCGATGCGTTCCGGAAGCGGCGCAGCGCGGCGATGGTTCGCTCGGCATGGTAGAGCAGACTGTTGAGGTCGACCGGTACGAGATCGGTGGTCTCGAGCGTGCGCAAGTCGGTGGTATCGCGCATCCACCGGCTCGAGAAATCCCACCCACTCTCGGCTGCGGCGCGAATGTTGGTGTAGAACGCCTCGCGCTTTGCAGCTGGCAGCGGCTCGCCGAGCTCGAAATCCTCGCGGTATGATTCGGGCCGCGGCGCGGGGCGATCATCGAAGTAGCGGTTGAGCACCGCACCGTCTCGCATCCTCACCACGCGGCGATTTGCGGTGCCAGGTTTCAGCGCGGCGGTGCCATCCATCCAGAACGCGTGTTCCTTTTCCATCGCACCGAGATACCGCATGGCGGTGCCGGTATCGGTCGCCGTGGCATACAAACCGACCATCGCCGCGAAGAACGGTGGCTGGCTTCGGCTCAGGTAGTACGTCCGATTGCCGTTTGGAATGTGGCCGACAGTGGTGATCAGGTGTGCGAAGTTGTCGAGCATGTTCGCCACCAGATCGGTGCGTTTGCTCTCGATCAGGCCAAGCATCGTGAAGTACGAATCCCAATAGTAGACCTCGCGGAAGCGGCCACCAGGCACGACGTATGGCTTGGGCAACGGCAGCAGCGATGAGCGCGCGCTGGCGGTGTCGGCGGCTCGTGTGAGCTGCGGCCAGAGGTCGCGGATGTGCTGCTCCATACTGGTCGATGCGGCACTGCCGGCGCCGGCGGCGATCGCGCCGGGTGGCGTGAACCATCGATCAACGAACGCCTTCAGCGAAAAACCGGCGGCCGTCTTCTCGGTGAGGTATCGCGCACCGAGCGCCGCCGGCGCTTCGAGTGGCCGCGCATCGACGAACGTCTTCGAATCCTCGAAGAGTCGGGCCATCTGCACATCGTGAAACAGCGGTCCGAGATCGCGTGACGGATCGTAACCGATCACCGGGACCGGGCTTGGTACGACTTCGAAGGTTGTCTGCGTGACGGTCTTGCACGCCGAAAGCAGCAGCAGGCCGGCGATTCCGATCGTCATCGCGCGAATGTGCGTCATCAATGTGCGCCCCCCATCGGCAGGGCCTCCGTACCAGGCGACCGGCGCGGCGCCATCGTCACGAATGCACAGGCCACGGCGGCGCAGGCCAGCAGAGCGCCGGCCAGGCGAATCACGTTGGCCGGATTCCCACCGAGCAGTGAGTTGTAGAAGAGGGGCATCGTGACGTTCTGGATCAGCATCGGAATCACGATGAACATGTTGAACACGCCCATGTAGACGCCGACACGGTCCTCCGGAATGGCGTCCGAGAGCATGACGTACGGGTTCCCCATCATGCTCCCCCATCCAAGGCCGATCCCGAGCATCGGGATGAACAGCAGCGTTCGGCTCTGGATCGAGGGGATGACCAGCATCGCCACCGACGCTGCCACCAGCGCAATCGTGTGCATCCATTTCGCCCCGATCCTTCGTGTCAGCGGGATCATCGCAAATGCCGCAATGAAGGCGATGAAGTTGTAGAACGCGCCCACCTGACCGGTGACCAGCCCGGCCTCACGGAATCCGGGCGTATTCGGATCCTTGGTATCGAACAGTGTCAGCGCCAGCGCTGGCGAGATGTAAATCCAGTAGCAGAACATCGCGTACCACTGAAAGAACTTGAACACCACCATCTGCCGCATGGTCCACGGCATGTCGCGGACGGCGTCGCCGATCTCCCGCAGCGTATGCCTGATCCCGGTCGGCATCGCCTCGATCCGTGCCCGCTCCGCTGCCGACAGCGGCAGCTCCGGCGTCGTCCGCACCGACCAGAGAATCGACAGGATCGAGAAGGCCGCGCCCATGATGAATGCCAGCATGGTGATGTTCGGAATCCCGCGATCATTCACGGCGTCGCGGTTCATGCCGGCGAACACCAGCAGCGATGGCGTGATGTAGGACAGGGTCTGACCAAGGCCCGTGAAGGCACTCTGCGTCAGAAAGCCGAGCGACGTCTGGTTCTGGTTGAGTCGGTCGGTGACGAACGCCCGGTACGGCTCCATCGTGATGTTGTTGGCCGCGTCGAGAATCCAGAGAATGCCAGCCGCCATCCAGAGTGTCCGACTGAACGGCATCGCAAACAACGAGAGCGAGCACAGAATCGCACCGATCAGGAAGTACGGCGTGCGCCGCCCGCGGGGGCTGAGCGTCCGATCACTCATGGCCCCGATGATCGGCTGCACGATGAGCCCCGTGATCGGCCCGGCGAGGTAGAGCAGCGGCAGGCTCGCTTCATCGGCACCGAGGTACCGATAGATCGGGCTCATGTTGCCCTGCTGCAGGCCGAAGCTGTACTGGATTCCGAAGAATCCGATGTTCATGTTGACGATCTGACCAAACGTGAGATGGGCTCGCGCTGGTTGGCTCGAAGTGGACATCCGTGGGGCCTCGGTCGCATCCAGAAATCGACGGCGACCGGGGCCGGCCGCCACCGGTGGTGACGCAGCCAGTGTACGTAGCGGGAGCCGCTGGAACCAGCCCCGACGCAGCCATCGGCCCTCGGCGAAGCCCTGCTACTTCACCAGCACCCGGTACCCATGCGCCGGAACATCGATGGTACCGTCGGCAGTGAGGCTGACGGCGGCTTTCGAGAACCAGTCAGTGTACGATCCCGGCGGTGCAAGACTCGTGTACCGCACCGCAGCGGGCGTGTCGCCGAAGTTCGTGACCACCACCACGGCCCGGCCGTCGCGGCTCCTGCTGAACGCGTAGACGCGATCCCCGCCATCGGTCACCAGCTTCTGCTGCGGAGCGCCCCACGGACCGTTCCACAGGACTTCCTGCGTGTGGCGGAGCTCAAAGACCGCGCGGTAAAAGTCCGCCAGCGACGGCCCCGTCCAGTCGATCGGATCCTTCTCGAAAAACTTCAGACGGCGATTGAAGCTCGCCTCCTGCCCTGAATACAGCAGCGGGAATGATCCGGCCACGGTTGCACTCAGCACGTAGGCGGCCTGATGATTCGCCCCCATCCGTTCGAACTCGGTCCCTGCCCAGCTGTTCTCATCGTGATTGGATGTGAACGTGAGGCGATACGCACCAGGCGGAAATGTCGTGTCCTGCTTTGCGAAGTAGGCATCGAGTTCCGACACCGGCTTCTTCACCTCCGCGATGTCGTTCATCAGGTGAAACAGTTCCCACGAATAGGTGGCGTCAAAGGACGCGTGCAGCGCCGGGTTCTCCCACTCCGCGAGGAAGAAGAGCCCCGGATGGCCGACATCGAGCGACGCCCTGGCTTCGGCCCAGAAGTCGGTCGGGACCAACCCCGCCATGTCACATCGGAAGCCATCGATTCCGGTGTTCTCGAGCCACCAACGCATCTCGGCAATCATCGCGAGCCGCATCTCCGTGCTCGCGTAGTTCAGATCCGCGACATCGCTCCAGTCGGTCTCGTTCCCCTTGTCATCGATGGCGCGGGAAATCGTGCCGTCGCTCTTGATCGTGTACCAGTTCTTGTGCGCGGCCGTCCAGGCGTGATCGAACGCGGTGTGGTTGGCCACCCAGTCCAGGATGACCTTCATTCCCAGCGCGTGTGCGGCCGCGACCATTGCCTTGAACTCCACCTCGCTGCCGAATTCCGGATTGAAGGCGCTGTAGTCCGAAATCGAGTAGTAACTGCCAAGCGTTCCCTTGCGATTGAGCTTGCCGATCGGTTGCACGGGCATGAGCCAGAGCACATCGATGCCCAGTGCCTTGAGACGGGGCAATTCGTTGGTGAACGCGGCGAAGGTCCCAGCCGGTGTGTACTGCCGGATGTTCACCTCGTAGATCACCGCGTTCTTCGACCACGCCGGATGAATGCCCGGTTTGACGCCGTCCACCGTAATCATGCTGGAATCCGACGGCACGGCCACATTCCTGTCAGCGGGAGAACATGCCGTCATCGCGATGGCCGAAGAGACGAGGGTGAGCAGGACGGTTCGCATGATCGGTGGGAGGAGAGGTGCTAGTGTCGCGTCGTGAGAAACGCGAGACGATCGTTGTTTCGAGCCACGACGATCATCGATCGTCCGTCAGCGCGCCGTACCGTCGTCATGTGTCGCACTTCGCCGCGGATGTGCACACCACTGTGCGTCATGTCCACCGCAGTGAAGCTGCCATTCCCCACGCCATGGAGCAACAGCCCGTAGCTGGCATCGGAGCGGCCAAGGATTGGTGGTGCGCCGAGAAAATTACCCCCGAGCAGCAGATCGACCATGCCGTCGCCGTCGAAATCGCGCACAACCGAGGCCGAGACGGGCGCGAACTGGGCTTCAGTCGGCAACGCATTGAGCGCGAACGTACCGTCGGTGCGCGCAATCGCCACTGCGCTGGCAAAGGTTCGTGCAGTGAGTACGGTCGCCTTCGCCAGCTCCTCCGGCAGGAAGATGTCCGGTACCCGGCTGGCGCCGAAGGCCTTGTAGCTCGGATACTTTGCGCGCAGCGCCGGCATCAGTTTCACCATCTCGTCACGCGCGGCAAGCGGATAGCTGACACCATGCTTGTAGAACGTGATGATCTGCTCGATGGTCCCGTTGCCGAAGAAATCGAAGACGTACATCTGCGCCGGTTCGGCGGCGCTGGCGGTGATGTAGGCATTGCGGCCCAGATTGCCGAGCACCAGATCCGGCCGGCCATCGCCATTCAGGTCCGCCGCGGACACCGTGTTCCACCACCCCTCCGAGCCACTCAACCCCGCCTCGCGCGTGCGCTCCACGAAACGGCCGCGTTCCTGTCGCAGCACACGCACCGGCGCCCACTCACCGACCACGATCAGATCGAGCTTGCCATCACGGTCGTAGTCGAGCCACGTGGCCGACGTCACCATGCCAGCCGTCAGCAGCTGGGGCGCGAGGTTTTCGGTCACATCGTTAAAGTGTCCCTTCCCGTCGCCTTGCAGCAGATGGCTGCGCGGTGACACGCCGTATTGCTTCGCCGTCACTCGCGCGCCGACGAACAGGTCCTGATGGCCGTCGCCGTTGAAGTCGCCGGGCACCACGCATGACCCATTCTCGAAGATCGGTGGCAGGCCGTCAGGCGACTTCGTGAAGTGTCCGGTGCCATCGTTCAGGTAGAGACGGTCGCGGAGCTCGGCCATCGAGCCCCAGAACTCGTTGCCGCCACTCACCACGTACAGATCCGGATGCCCGTCGCCATTGGCATCGAAGAACGCCGCATCAACGTCTTCCGCGATGCTGTCGGCACCGAAGACGGCGGTGTCGCCGCGCACGTACGAGCCATTACGCTGCTGCATCAGCAGCCGGCCAGGCTGCCACTTCGCACCGCCGGCATACAGGTCATCGAGCCCATCGCCATTCACATCCCCGGCAGCGAGCGCGGGGCCTTCCGTCGAGAGCAGATGTGGCATCAACGGTTCACGATCCATGTCGTTGAAGTCGTTCTCGACATGTGTGTAGCCCGTTGCCACGCTGTCCGTGATATCGGCGAACAGTGCTGTCGACGTTGGCGAACGCGCATACGACCAAGTGCCGCGCGCATCGCGTTGTGCGAGCGTCATGCGCCGATTCGCGGCCACGGCCGTCAGCACCTGAAATCGACGGTCAGGCCAGATCACGATCAGCGAATCGACCATGGTATCAGACCCAAGTCCGAAATGCAGTCGCTGGTCCACCGACGACTGGAATCCACGCGTCGGACTCTGCTCGAGCAATTGCCGTCGGCCGCCCTGCACGACGAACACCTTTGTCCCGATCCCGGCC
>JANPFJ010000449.1:0-5705 GCA_031423355.1 Gemmatimonadaceae bacterium
CGGGCCCACCGGTACGTGGTGGGCCCGTCACACGGAGAGAGAGGGATTCGAACCCTCGGTACCAGTTTCCCAGTACGCCGGTTTAGCAAACCGGTGCCTTCAGCCTCTCGGCCATCCCTCCAACAGCAGCAGAAGCTACCCGGTCGGGGCGGGTGGCACAACGTTCGGGCCGCTCAAGTGGCGTCAGGGCACCGAGCAGGCCTCGCGGCGGGCGCCCTGAGATATTTTTACGGGTTGGTCGTCATGGACTTGGCGCCCCGTTCCGCGGGACACTCTGGCGCGGCTGGCTCGGTGTGCTGCGCGGAGCCGTGAGTGCTCCGCCGCAGTGCGTTCGTCATTATTCAAAGGCTTCCACCACGAGCTCGTTTCGAACTGATGAACCAGCAAGAGCCTGATGTGACCGGATCTGAGATCGCCGTCATTGCGATGGCGGGACGCTTCCCTGGCGCCCCGTCGCTCGACCAGTACTGGAAGAACGTCCGCGATGGCATCGAGTCCGTGCGCTTTTTCTCCGACGAGGAATTGCTGGCGGCTGGCGAAGATCCCTCGCTGCTCTCCGACCCGGCCTACGTGCGCGCGTGGCCGCAGCTGGAGGGGATCGAGAACTTCGATGCCGGGTTCTTCGGGATGAGTCCGCGCGACGCGTCGGTGATGGACCCGCAGCATCGGTTCTTCCTCGAGGTGGCATGGGAAGCGATGGAGCGCGCTGGGTATTCCGGCAAGTCCGCCCCGATGGCGACGGGTGTGTTTGCGGCAACCGGCATGAATCACTACATGCTGTACCATGTGGTGCCGAACAAGGAAATCATGCGCACCGTTGGTGAGTGGCTGGCGCGCCACAACGGCAACGACATGAACTTCCTCGCGACGCGTGCGGCCTATCAGATGAATCTGAAAGGACCGGCGATGAATGTGCAGACGGCGTGCTCGTCGTCCCTGACCGCGATTCACATCGCGTGTCAAAGCCTGCTCAATCGTGAAACGGATCTGGCACTGGCCGGCGCGTCGACGATGTCGCTGCCGCAGGACCGCGGGTATCTCTACAAGCAGGGCGAGATTCTTTCGGCCGACGGTCACTGTCGTCCGTTCGACGCCGGCTCGAAGGGCACACTGTTCGGCAGCGGCACCGGGTGCGTGGTGTTGAAACGGTTGGAGGATGCGCTGGAGGATGGCGACACGATCCAGGCGGTGATTCGAGGGACAGCCATCAACAATGATGGGTCGCAGAAGGTGGGGTATCTGGCGCCGAGCGTGGACGGGCAGGCGCGCGCGGTGTCGGAAGCGTTGGCCATCTCAGGGGTGCCGGCGGAATCGATCGGACTGATCGAGGCACACGGCACCGGGACGGCGGTTGGTGACCCGATCGAAGTCGAGGCGCTCAGTCAGGCGTACGCGCCGCTGACCGACAGGAAGGGGTACATCGCCCTTGGCTCGGTGAAGGCCAACATCGGCCATCTGGGTGAAGCGGCCGGCATGGCCGGGTTCATCAAGACCGTGCTGGCGATGCAGCATCAGCAGTTCCCACCGTGCGTCAACTTCACGGCGCCGAATCCACAGATCGACTTTGCGTCGAGCCCGTTTTTTGTCAACACGACGCTTGCCCCGTGGCCACGCGGCGCAGCGCCGCGTCGCGCCGGTGTCACGGCACTCGGTGCCGGTGGCACGAACACGCATCTGATTCTCGAGGAAGCGCCGGCCGCGGTGCCAGCGGAGGCACCGCGTCGAGCGGCGCAGCTGCTGACGATCAGTGCCAAGACGCGGACGGCGCTCGAGCGCGCGTCCACGCGATTGGCGGACGCGCTCGACGCCGACCCCTCCGTGTCGCTGGCCGACGCCGCCTGGACGCTTCACGAAGGTCGCGTTTCGTTCCAATATCGGCGTACGGTGGTGGGTCGCGCGGGCGCGCAGGTGGCGGCCGCGTTGCGTGAGCCGCAGAAAGGAACGGTGCAGGCGACGACATCGGACGATGCGCGCATCATCTATATGTTCCCCGGCGGTGGCGCGCAGTACGCGTCGATGGGACGCGAACTCTACGACGCGGAAACCGTGTACCGTCAGGCGTTCGACGAGTGCCTGGCTGAGATGCCCGATTCGCTGGCAGGGACCATGCGGCGTCTCGTTTTTCCGGCGTCGGCGGATGTTGCGCGTGCGACGGCAGAACTCGAGGCCCCGCGTTTTGCGCTGCCCGCCCTCTTTGCCACCGAGTACGCCACCGCCCGGCTGCTGACGGCGTGGGGCCTGGAGCCGGCAGGGATGATCGGCCATAGCATGGGCGAGTACGTTGCTGCCTGCCTGGCGGGCGTCTTCACGTTGCGTGACGCGTTGACGCTGGTGATCGAGCGTGCCCGCCTCTTCGAGACGCTGCCCGCGGGCGGCATGCTGAGTGTGGAATTGTCTGAGGCGGAGCTGCTGCCGCTGCTTGCTCAGGAGCTCTCGATTGCCGCCGTGAACGGCCCGAAGCTGTGTGTGGCGTCGGGACCTGTTGCAGCGATCGATGCGCTGCAGGCCACATTGCAGCAGCGGGACGTCGAAAGCACGCGCATTCATATTGCGGTGGCCGCGCACTCCGTGATGCTCGAGCCGATCCTCGCCGAGTTCGGCCGCGTGTGCGCAGGGGTCCGCTTCTCGCCGCCGCAGATTCCGTTCGTCTCCAATCTCACCGGTGCATGGATCACGGCCGAGGAGGCGATGGATCCACAGTACTGGGTGCGGCATCTGCGGCAGACGGTGCGATTTGGTGAGGGGTTGCAGGCGGTGTTGTCGAGTGGACGCAGTGTGCTGGTCGAGATCGGACCTGGGCGGACACTCTGCAGTCTGGCCCGCTCGCAGACGCCGATTCCCATTGCGATTCCGACGCTCCGGCATCCGCGCGAGAGCGCCTCTGACATCGAGTTTCTGCTCGGCACGCTCGGCAAGGTGTGGGAAAGCGGCGGACTCGTGCAGCTCTCCGCGCTGCACGCCGGTTCGCGACGGCGCCGGATTCCGCTGCCCACGTATCCATTCGAACACCAGCGCTTCTGGTTGCCGGCACAGACCGCGGCGTCAACGGCTGCGGCACAACCGGATGGCGGGATGGTCCGTCGTGACGATGTCCGCGACTGGTTCTCGATGCCATTGTGGCGCCGGTCGGCGGTGTCGGGTGGAGAGTCCGACGCAAACTCCGGTAACTGGCTGGTCTTTGCCGATGGCAGCGGTGTGGCGGAGCGGCTGACCGCGCGACGGCCTGCCGGCCAGACCGTGGTGGTCAGAATCGGGCTCCGCTTCGAGCGCCTGAGTGACACGGAATTCGCGGTCCGCGCGGACGCGGGCGAGGACTTCGTGGCACTGTTCGAGGCGCTCAGCGTCGAGAATCGGTGGCCGGACCAGGTGGTGCACCTCTGGGGCCTCGATTCGCCACAGAAAGGCATGTTCGAGTGGCTGCGAAAGTCTGACATGCGCCGGCAATTGAATCGCGCTGTCGGTCACTACTACGTCAGCCAGCTGTGCATCGTGCAGGCGGCTGCCGAGCAGGAGCGGCCGTTGGTACTGTCGACGGTGGCTCGCGGTCTCTTTCGCTGTGCAGATGGCGACGCGCCGCCAGACCCGATGAAAGCGCTGCTGCTCGGTCCCAACAGTGTGGCGGCACGGGAAGCGCCACTGATCCGCAGTCGCTGTATTGATCTGGCGCTCGGCACCGCGTCTGTCGACGCGCAGGCTGCTCGTCTGCTGCAGGAGCTCGGGCGTCCGGTGAGCGATTCGTCGATCGGGCTCCGCCCCGATGCACGGTGGGTACGCGTCATCACTGCCGTGCCGCTTGAACGCACTGTGAGCAATGACATCGTGGTGCGCGAGCGCGCGACGATTCTGATCACCGGCGGTCTGAGCGGCATCGGCCTGGAGATGGCTGAGCATCTGGCCCGGACCGCGAAGGCGCGCCTGGTACTGATCGGCAGGACGACTGTTCCGGAGCGCGGCGAGTGGGCGGCGATTGCGCAGCAGGGCAGCACTGATCGTATCGGGCGGCTCGTGACCAAGCTGCTTGCGATCGAGGCCGCAGGTGGCGAGGTGCTGCCGCTGGCTGCGGATGTGACGGACGTCGAACAGATGATCGGCGTCGTGGCGATGGCGCGGGCACGGTTCGGTGCGATCAGCGGTGTCATTCACTCGGCCGGACTGATCGATGACGGGTTGATCTCGCTGAAGTCGGCGTCGGCGCCGACCCCGGTCATCACGGTCAAGGCGCTGGGCGCAATGGTGCTGGACTCCGTTCTGACCGCCGAACCACTCGAGTTCTTCATCGCGTTCTCTTCGGTGAGTTCCGTCCTCGGGCTCGAGGGCCAGGTGGACTACACGTCGGCGAATGCGTTCCTCGATGCGTTCATTGAGCGCAAGCGGCTGACGACGTCGGTGCGAGCGATTTCGATCGGCTGGAATGCGTGGCGCGAGGTGGGTATGACGGCCATGCTCGCCGATGGCGCGGTGCATCCGGCGTCGCGCGTGCATGGAAATCCGGGGCCGCATCCGGATCTCGAGCGAGTCGCTCTCGAGACTGATGGGACCACCGTCTATTCCACACTGTTCAGTCGTACGCGACAGTGGTTGCTGGGTGAGCACGTGGTCCGTGGCGGTGATGCGCTGATCCCTGGCACGGGCTACCTCGAACTGGCGCGTGCGGCGCTGGACACCGCGCGTCTGGATGAGTCGATCGAACTTCGCAACGTGACATTCCTTGGCCCGTTCATCGTCAGCCGATCCGCGCCGCGGGTGCTACGGCTGCGATTGAGTGCGGCGGACAGCGCGGCGCCAAACGCGCGCGAGTTTGCCTTCATCCCTGTTGGCGATGAGGACCCCTGCGTGGTCGGGACCGTCGGCTCGGTTCCGGCGGCGCCGGAGCCCGTCGACACGCTCGCGGCGATCCGAGCGCGTCTGGGCGCGCCGGTCGCCGTTGGCGGTTTTCTGGCGCAGCCCTTCATGGATTTCGGCGCGCGGTGGGGCAATGTCATGGAGACGTCGACCCGCGGCACCGAGGCGCTCGTTCGACTGCAGCTTCCGGCCGAATTCCATGCCGATCTGGCGACGTACAAGTTGCATCCGGCCTTGATGGACATGGCGACGGGCGGCGCACAACAGCTGATTCCCGGCTTCGACCAGGCCAAGCATTTCTACGTGCCGTTCACGTACGAGCGCATCCGGCTCTTCGCTGGGCTGACGCCGGACATCTTCAGCCACGTGCGTCTCGATCCCGCGGCAAGCACCGGCGATACGGCACGGTTCGATGTGGACCTGTACGATGGGGATGGCGCGCTGCTGGTGCAGATCCGTGGCTTCGTCATGAAGCGGCTCGGCGAAGGCGCGAAACTCAATCGCGCGCGCGAGGAAGATGTGGCGCCCACGACCGCGGCGCAGGCGAACCTGCGAGGCTTGTTGCGACTTGCGATTGCGCCGGCCGAAGGGTTGGACGCGTTCGACCGGATCCTGGCGTCGGGGTTGTCGGGACATGTGCTGGCCAGTTCTCTCGACCTGCCGAAGTGGATCACCTACCTGGAGGACAAGCAGGCGTCCGCGATCAGTGGCGGCGGCGATACCGGTGACGACAGTGCCGGCTTCGCGCGACCGGAACTCGTCACGACGTACGTGGCCCCGCGGAACGATCTCGAACGCGAGTTGTGTGATCTCTGGAAGCAGCTGCTCGGCGTGACGGAAATTGGTGTGCATGACGATTTCTT
>JANPFJ010000450.1:0-1324 GCA_031423355.1 Gemmatimonadaceae bacterium
GTTTTGAAACCGTGGTAGGAACGTGAAGCTGGAATGGTGTATTGGCGATGAGCACCACAGCTCTGAATTCCGAACCCCGCTTGCTCGAAACGCGGCCACCATATCGCAGCTTGTACCACTGTTCCGCGTATCCATGAAATATTCGAAACCATCGTTTCTGCACGAAGTCGTTCACTTCACCCGGTTCCCATTTTCCACTGGGATCGATATTTGATGTGATGATGCATTCTTTCACGAATCTCGTAGCCGCGCGAAACGGCCGACTTTCAATCGGCATCTCTAGCGCGGCGAGCTCTTCGTCAATTCGCGCGAAGTGGTACTTGATGATTTCTTCCACAAATACCCAGACCCGCGATGATCGGTTCTTGGTGTGACGTCTAACAGTAATGGCTTGGTCAACAGAGCGCGAATACTCGCGCGATATGTTGCAACACTACTACGTACGTCGCCCACCGCCAACCGCGCAAGTCCCAGCGCCTCCACATCATACCCCATCGCCGCGAGGGGCCCTCCGCGCGTTAGGACGGTCAACATATCGTGCACGGCTGAGCACGCCTTCGGGCCAACCTGATCCGCGCATTTTCCGCTTCCGAACCATCCCTGAGTTCGTATCCAACAGAGCCGCCGGCCGCCTACACCGGCGCACCGCGGCGGACACCGCCGGCTGCGGCACCGTCTCGTGGCGATGATGACGTCGTCGCTGCCTGTATCACGCAACTCACGTCACCAAACAACCGACTCCGCCAGTCGGCGCCGCGCCGAACCTCCCGAATCAGGTCAGCGCGTCGCCCGCCGCCGCAGCTCCTCCCCATCAATCACCTCCACCCCCAACGCGATCGCCTTCTCCAACTTGCTCCCCGCATCCTCACCAGCCACCACAAAGGTCGTTTTCTTCGATACGCTACTGGTCACGCGCCCGCCGGCTTCCTCGACCAGCGCCGTTGCCTCGCCGCGCGACATCCCCGGCAACGTGCCGGTGATTACCACCGTCGCACCCGTGAACGGACCGTTCGCCACAATCGCCTGCGGCTCGCTGAGCGTCAGCCCGCGTTCGCGTAATCGCTCCAACAGCGCGCGCGACGCCGGATCGGCAACGTAATCGGCCATAGACTGCGCGATAGTCGCACCGATGCCCCGCACGGCGCCAAGCTCCTCGGCGCTCGCCACGATCAACGCATCAAGCGTGCCGAAGTGACGCGCCAACAGCTGCGCCGCTTGCGCGCCCACATGACGAATGCCCAAGCCGAACAACAAGCGAGAAAGTGGCTGCGCCTTCGACGTACGAATCGCCAACACCAATACCTCGGCGCTCTTCTCGGCGAAT
>JANPFJ010000451.1:0-1100 GCA_031423355.1 Gemmatimonadaceae bacterium
CCGCGAAACGCTGTTACTGGCGCGACTGCAGCACCCGCACATCGTGCCCGTGCTCACCGTAGGCTCGTTGCATGGGCTGCCGTGGTTCAGCATGCCGTACATCGAGGGCGAGTCGCTGCGCGCGCGCATCGATCGCGAACGCGAACTGCCCATTGCCGATGTGGTGAGTGTGGTGCGCGACGTGGCCAAGGCGCTCGCCTACGCGCAACAGCGCGGCGTCGTGCATCGCGACATCAAGCCCGACAACATTCTGCTCACCGGCGACTCGGCCACAGTCGCCGATTTCGGCATTGCCAAAGCGATCAACGCGGCGCGCAACAATACCACCGGCGATGCACCGGCCGAGGCGCTGACGCAGATGGGGATGGCCATCGGCACACCGGCGTACATGTCGCCGGAGCAGGTGGCGGGCAGTGACGCGATTGACCATCGCTCGGACATTTACGCCCTCGGCTGCGTGGCGTATGAGATGCTCTGCGGCAAAGCGCCGTTTGCGGATCGTCCGTTTCAACTGCAGCTTGCTGCGCATTTAACGGAAGACCCGCAACCGATCGCGACCCGCCGGCCCGATGTCCCCGCACCACTGGCCGCGCTGGTGATGCAATGTCTGGCGAAGGACCCGACGGCGCGCCCGCAGGACGCGCGCGACGTGGTGCTGGCGCTCGACCAGTCGGGCATGCGCAGCGGTGAAGTGGCCGGGGCCACGAGCGGTGCGTCAACCGCCTGGCGCGCCCTCGCGACATGGGGCGCGGCCACCGTCGTGGTTGGACTGTTTGCGCAAGTCGCCACCGCGAGCATTGGGCTTCCCACGTGGGTGTTGCCGGCCGCGATGGTGGTGATGGCGCTTGGCCTGCCGCTCATCGTCGTCACTGGGTTTGTGCAGCGCGTGGCGCGCACGAACACCAATCCGACTCCGCAGCGAACGTCCGGCGAACGACGCAACGCGGCCGATAGCAACACGCCGACGCCCACGCTCACCCCTGCCGGTTCGCCGTCCGGGCTGACGCGTCTGGCGATCGCCGCCAGTCCGCACATCACCTGGCGGCGTGTCGAGCGCGCGAGCTATGGCGTGATCGGCGCGTTCGTGATCACGATTGCCG
>JANPFJ010000452.1:0-1261 GCA_031423355.1 Gemmatimonadaceae bacterium
CCGACTGCTCGAATATGAGCTGTGGAATCGCGTGCATGCGCGTGGGCTGATGTCGTCACATGGCGATGCGGTGCGCGCACTGTTGCAGCGCATCGTCATGCTTGAACTGACCCCGACAGTGCTGGCCCGTGCCCTCGCGCCCTTCCCGCTCCCGGTGCGAACGCTGGACGGATTACATCTGGCGTCAGCGGCGCATCTGGTTGCACAGCGCCGTCCGGTGTCACTGGGGACGTATGATCGCCGGATGCAGGATGCGGCGGCGGCGATGCAGATCCCGGTGGTGGCGCTCTAGCTGTGCGGGCGCCCAACATCCGACGCCGGGACTACTTCGGTGTCAGCTACTGCTGACCGTTCACCGCTCCACGTGCCATCAACGGAAACCCCTCCGGCGTCCGTATCGACTGCACCGACAGATCAATGTCCAACAGCGGCCAGTACAGATGATCTGCCGTCGGCCACTGGACCTCCAGAATCTGCTCGATCGTCGCCTGACGAAACCACGGAAACTTGGCGAACGGCGCAAACAGTTCTTCAGCGTCGAGCAGCAGCCAGAAGCCGTGCTTCGATACGTGCGTGACCTCAGCGACCGAAGTGACGCGTCCAGGCATGTCGGATCTCCTCGATATGGTGTTCGACCAGAAGCTCTGCAGCACGAAGCTGCGCGGCGGAGAGCCCTTCGCTCACGGCCAGTGACACCAACGGCGTGAGCCAGAACTTCGCCTCACCGTCAGGGTGCGCGACGTGGACATGCACTCGCGCCTCTTCACGAGAGAAGAAGAACAATCGGAACGGTCCATCCCGGAGCACCGTGGGTGACATGTTCACCACTGTATCATCGCGTAGCCGAAGCCACGAGGCAAGGACGGAGCGAAACGATGCGCCCGGTGTTTTACTTCCGCGTCGCGCGTCGCGCGGCCGCACTTGACCTTGACCGATACACCCATGTCCCGACGGATCACCACCGCGCTGCTGGTGGCTGCCGCGCTGCCGAGCGCGCTGACCCACGCCCAGGCGCGTCCCGCGCCACGCCCGGTCACCGATACTTCGATCTTCGCACCACTCGTCCTGCCGACGGCCAACGAGTTCCGCGGCGGCAGCGGCGCGCCCGGCCACAAGTATGGGCAGAACCGCGCCGACTACACCCTCCGCACCACGCTCGACACCACGGCCACCAGCGTCACCACCGAGATGACGCTCCGCTACACCAACAACTCGCCCGACACCCTCCGCTTTCTCTGGCTCCAGACCGAGCAGAACGCGT
>JANPFJ010000453.1:0-1247 GCA_031423355.1 Gemmatimonadaceae bacterium
CCGACTGCTCGAATATGAGCTGTGGAATCGCGTGCATGCGCGTGGGCTGATGTCGTCACATGGCGATGCGGTGCGCGCACTGTTGCAGCGCATCGTCATGCTTGAACTGACCCCGACAGTGCTGGCCCGTGCCCTCGCGCCGTTCCCGCTCCCGGTGCGAACGCTGGACGGACTACATCTGGCGTCAGCGGCGCATCTGGTTGCACAGCGCCGTCCGGTGTCACTGGCGACGTACGATCGCCGGATGCAGGATGCGGCGGAGGCGATGCAGATCCCGGTGGTGGCGGTGTAGCTGTCCAACATCCGACGCCGGGACTACTTCGGTGTCAGCTACTGCTGACCGTTCACCGCTCCACGCGCCACCAAAGGGAACCCCTCCGGTGTCCGAATCGATTGCACCGACAGATCAATGTCCAACCGCGGCCAGTACAGGTGATCGGCCGCCCGCCACTGCACCTCATGAATCTGCTCGATCGTCGCCTGGCGAAACCACGGGAACTCGGCGAACGGCGCAAACAGTTCTTCAGCGTCGAGCGACAGCCAGAAGCCGTGTTTCGACACGTGCGTGACTTCAGCGACCGAAGCGCCGGGTTCAGGCATTGCGGAGCTCCTCGATATGGTATTCGCCCAGAAGCTCTGCAGCACGAATCTGCGCGGCGGACAACCCTTCGCTGACGGCCAGTGACACCACCGGCGTGAGCCAGAACTTCGCCTCACCGTCAGGGTGCGCGACGTGGACATGAACTCGCGCCTCTTCACGAGAGAAGAAGAACAATCGGAACGGTCCATTCCGGAGCACAGTGGGTGACATGTTCACCACTGTATCATCGCGTAGCAGAAGCCACGAGGCAAGGACGGAGCGAAACGACGCACCCGGTGTTTTACTTCCGCGTTGTACGTGCGTCCCAGACCTTCACCAACCCAGTCCATGTCCCGACGGATCACCACCGCGCTGCTCGTGGCTGCCGCGCTGCCGAGCGCGCTGACCCACGCCCAGGCGCGCCCCGCGCCACGCCCGGTCACCGATACTTCGATCTTCGCACCACTCGTCCTGCCGACGGCCAACGAGTTCCGCGCGGGCAGCGGCGCACCGGGCCACAAGTATTGGCAGAACCGCGCCGACTACACCCTCCGCACCACGCTCGACACCACGGCCACCAGCGTCACCACCGAGATGACGCTCCGCTACACCAACAACTCGCCCGACACCCTCCGCTTTCTCTGGCTCCAGACCGAGCAGAACGCGT
>JANPFJ010000454.1:0-5895 GCA_031423355.1 Gemmatimonadaceae bacterium
ACCGTACTTCAATGGGCCGGGGCTGCCGATTCCCGGCGTAAAGGCCCTGCGTGACTCGGCCGACGCACATCGGATGGCCACCTACTGGGCCGATGAAGGTGCCACCAGTTTCAAGGCGTACATGCAGATCACGCGCGCGGAGCTGGCAGCCATCGTTGCCGTGGCCCATGCTCGTGGAATCACCGTGACTGGCCATCTCTGTTCAATCACCTACCGTGAGGCAGCCGATCTCGGGATCGACAATCTCGAGCATGGCTTCTTCGCGTCCACGGACTTCGCCTCACCGAAGAACGCCGACAGCTGCCCTTCCGTACGCGACGGCCGCGCCGGGATAGCCGCAGGCGCGGTCAGCGACCCAGCCGTGCAGGCACTCCTGCGGCACCTCGTGGCCAAGGGCGTGACTCTCACATCCACGCCAACCGTGATGGAGATCTCCGTGCCGGGGCAGCCGAAAGCCCCGGCCGGCGCGCTCGACGCCATGCTGCCGCAGGCCCGTGCCCAGTACGAACAGAACTGGGATCGCATCGCCCGAGATACGAACACTGCCGCGCGACGCCAGTATCTGCGCATGATGGAACTCGAACGTGAGTTCGTGCGGTTGGGAGGACGGCTGGTACTCGGCACCGATCCGACGGGGTACGGTGGGGTGGTGCCGGGGTATGCGAACCAGCGTGCGATTCAGTTGCTCGTCGATGCGGGCTTCACGCCGATCGAGGCGATCCGGATTGCGACGCTCAACGGTGCGACATTTCTCGGCATCGCAACGCGCACCGGATCAATCGCCATCGGCAAAGATGCGGATCTCGTCATCCTCGAAGGCGACATGACGACTGACACGGCGGCGATCACGCGGATGCAGCTGGTCTTCAAGCGCGGTGTCGGGTACGACAGCGCGCGGCTGTTTGCATCGGTGAAAGGGTTGGTGGGCTGGAAATAGCAGCACAAGAGCGCGCGGGCGCCTACCGCGCCAGCCAGCGCCCCCGGCCCGGCGCGCCGGTCGGTTCACCGTTGCGATACACCACCTCGCCGCGTGACAGCGTCACGTCCGGCCATCCGCGGATCCGACGACCTTCATACGGCGTGTAATCCATGTGATCGTGCTGCATCGCCGCGGTGACTGTCACCTCACGATCCAGGTCCCACACGACGACGTCTGCATCACCGCCGAGCGCGATCGTGCCCTTTCGCGGCGCGAGACCAAAGCGTTCGGCCGGCGTCGTGCACCCGAGCGCGACCGCCCGCTCCAGCGAGATACGGCCACGGTGCACACCCTCGCTGATCAGGAACGGCATCCGCATCGCCAGCCCCGGCACACCATTCGGAATCCGCGAGAACGGCGCATCGGTACCGAATGCCATCTTCCCCTTTGCGTCGTTGAAACGATACGGTGCATGATCGCTGGAGAACACGTCGAGTGATCCATCGGCCAGCGCGGCCCACAGCGCCGTCTGCGCCGCCGCGTCACGCGGGGCTGGACTGAACATCAGCTTCGCCATCTCGAAGCTGTCATGCGCCAGATCTTCAGCGGTGAACGCGAGGTACTGCGGACAGGTCTCGGCAAACACCGTCACGCCGCGGGCGCGCGCACGCCGGATCTCATCCAGCGATTGTGTACCCGATACATGAAAGACCATCAAGGGTACACCGATCATCTCGGCGAACATACAGGCGCGGTGCACCGCCTCGCGCTCGACGAACTCCGGCCGCGCCGCCACGTGCCAGCGCGGCGACGTCTTGCCCTCGGCCAGCAATCGCTGCGTGAGCCATTGTATCGCCTCATGGTGCTCCGCATGCACGATCGGCAGTGCACCGTGCACTCGCGCCAGCTCCATGACCGACAGCAGCTGTGCGTCGTTCAGTCTGATTTTCTCATACGTCATGAACAGTTTGAGCGACTTGTGTCCTTCCGTAATCAACGCCGGCAGCTCTTCCTGCATCACGACGTCGGTCGGATCGCTGACGATGAGGTGAAAGGCGTAGTCGATGGTCGCATCGCGTGCGGCCCGCGCCGCATAGGCGTCGGTGACGGCGCGCAGAGAATCGCCGCGATGCTGCGCCACGTGTGACAGTACGGTCGTCGTGCCACCGGCGGCCGCCGAACGGCTGGCACTGGTGAAGTCGTCAGCGGTGTGCAGCCCGGTGCTCGAACGCTGGTCGATGTGCGTGTGGGCATCAACGCCGCCCGGCAGCACATGACGACCTGCGGCATCGAGTTCGAGGGTCGCCTCTGGCACGCCGTCACCGAGTGCGACGATAATGCCGTCACGGATGCCGATATCGGCGTTCCACTGACGATCGGCGGTGACGATACGGCCACCGCGAATTGCAACGTCGAGCGTGGCGCTCACACCGTCACCTGGCGACCGAGGGCCGTCGAGAGTCGCGCCAGCAGCCGGTCGATCTCGAAATGGTCAGCGGCGGTCAGTCGCGGACCCGGCGCGCGAACCACGCCAAGCGCGATTGCACCACGCCGCCGCAGGATCTCCTTGCGCACCGCCAGTCCGTAGCCAGGCTGCAGCTCGTATGAGACCAGCGGCAGATAACGCTCATAACAGTCCTCGGCACCATCCACGTCACCCGCCGTGTGCCGCGTATAGACCTCGACCAGCATCTCAGGAAAACTGAAGCCGGTCATGATGCCATCGGCACCACGGTGCAGCGACTGCGGAAGGAAGATGCCGCCGTTGCCGACCGTGATGCTGCTGCGACGCAGTGATCCTGCGCCTTCCGCGTTCCGGATGGCGGTCAGCTTGTCGAGGCCCGGATTGTCCTCCGCCTTGAGCATCACGATCTGCGGGTGTGCGGCGATCAAGCGCGCCCAGAGCGAAGTGCCGAGCCAGACACTGGTGGTGGGTGGATAGTCCTGGTAAACGATCGGCACATCGCCAAGCGCATCACAGACAGCGCGGACGTAGCTCGCGATCTGATCGTCGGTGCGCAGGCCGGTGATTGGCGCGACCATCACCGCCGACGCCCCTTCGCCCATCGCCACCTCGCTCAACGCGCGCATCTGCGTCAGCGACGTTCCGCTGACGCCGACGACCACCGGAACCCGCCCTGCGATGCGCTTGGTCGCATGCCGCACCACGGCCTCGCTCTCGGTGTCATTCAGCTTGTTCGCCTCACCCATCATGCCCAGCAGCGTGATTCCGTGTACGCCGTGACCGAGATAGAAATCGAGGAGGCGATCAAGGCTCGTCCAATCGATGGCGGCCGTGTCGGTGAACGGCGTGGCCGAGATCACGTAGACACCGCGCGCGGAGGTGTCCATGCGCGTGTGGCGTACGTCAGGGGTTGGGTGGGACATTCGTATCCATCAGGTGGGAGGCAGGAGCGCGCCAGCGACACGGGCGGTCAGTGACTGCGCGGAGACAACCGGACAACGACAGTGGTGCGCGAATCGCTGCGCGTATTCGTCACTGTGACCCATGCAGTCGAGCACGACCAACTCCGGTGTGGCGACTCGCATTGCCTCCGCCGCGGCGTCGATTTCGTGCTCGATGATGGGTGACGCCCACGCCATCACCGGATCGAAGCCATCGGCGCGCCACTTGGCCTCGGCGGACGCGAGCTGGCCGGCGATCGGCGCCACGACGCCAATCCGACGGGAACGGATCATCGCCATCACTGCGGCAGGGAGAAGCCTGCCCGGCAGCAGGATCGGCACAGCACAGGGCACATCGGGAAATGCACCCGCGCAGGCGACCACGATCGCATACACCCCTTCGGCGGTAAGCGACGCTGCCACCACAAGCACTCGCTGATGAATCGTCGCCAGTGGCAGCTCGGCTGACGCACCGCCGCGCAGACGCACCAGCAGCGGGTAGTCACAGTCAGGGCTGGCCAGTGCTTCGATGTCTGCCAGCTCGAGATCATCGTGCGCGCCGCGCACAACGACTTCTGCATGTGGTGCTTCGCGCGCGAAGACGGCATGCAGGTCCGGGCGCGGCGACTGGCCGATCGTGATGACGCCGAGGCGTGGAGGCATATGCGACGGCTACCGCGCGTTCGCCGCGGAGGCATCAGCGACACCGCCTGCACTGACCGCACCGAGTGCATCATCCGATGACTTCCCGCTCGCCAGCGTCGCTGCCGTCAGATGCGCCGTGACATTCGCCGTGGTCTTGAAGATGTCCGGAATCACGTCCACTGCGATCAGGATGCCAACCGCCTCGGCCGGCAAGCCCAGATCCACCAGCACTGGGGCCAGGATGAACAGGCTTCCGGATGGGATTCCGGGGACGCTGAAGCTGAGCAGCGTCGAAGTGACGATGACCATCGCCAGCGTCGCCACACTGATCTCGACGCCATACAGCTTGCCAAGAAAGATCACGCCAACGACCCATGCCATCGGCACGTTGACCCGAAAGATCGAGACGGCGAGGGGCAGCACAAATCCGCTGGCGGCAGCGTCGAGGCCCAGTCGGTCCCTGGCCGCGCTGATCATCATCGGCAGGGCACTCAGCGATGAGCGTGACCCCGCTGCCAATGCCTGTGCCGGCGCGGCCGCGGCCAGGAATCGCCGCAACTGCATGCGGCCAAGGACCACCACCACCGGATAAAGCAGCAAGGTGAAGATGATCAGGACCAGCGACAGTGTGCCGATGTAGCGTGCCAGCGCACCGACACTCGAGCTGCCGAGTCGGGCGCCAAGAGCGAAGGCGAGCGCCATGACACCGATGGGCGCGGCGGTAACGACCCAGCCGACCACCACCAGCAGCGCATCCGCGACACCGCGGCAGAACGTGATGACTGCGTCGCGCCGATCCTGCGCCACCCGCTTGAGGGCGAAGCCAACCGCGAGCGAGAACACGACCAGCGGCAGCAGCGCGCCATCGGCCGCCGCCTTGACCGGATTGGATGGCACCATCTCGATGATGCGCTGGCCGAGGCTCGGGAGCGTCGGCGTGCTGCCGACGGTCGTTGCTGACGCGCGAATCCGCAGCGCCACGTCGGCGGGCAGGACAAAATCGGCGAAGGCGATCTCACCGATCACCAGTGCCAGCACGCCGCCAGCGACGAGGAGCACCAGAAACACCGCGATAGCCCGACCCATCGCCCGACGCAGTTCCGCCGTCGCTCCCGTCCCCGCCACCGACGCGATCGTCAGCGCCGCAACGAGGGGGATGACCGTCATGCGGATGGCATTGGTCCAAAGCGTACCAATGACGTCGGCGACGGGTACGAGGCGTGCGAGCGCGACGTCACCCATCGTTGCGACGACCATGCCGAGCGCCAGCCCGAGCGCGAGCGCGAGCAGCACGCGGACGGACTGACTACGCATCACATCGCGCCTCGCGAACCACGCGCTCGAGGTGCGCTGCCGCTGGGGGACCAAGGGCGTGCGGGACAGCGGCAAGGACACGTGGGCGGTTCAGCATGCCGAAAGCTGGAGTTCCGGGCCTCGTCCCGCTACCAGCCATCGCAAACCGCATCGCTCGCTGCCGACCGAGGGTATCCCTACCCCGTTTCCGGCCATACCGTTGTGGAAGTCCGCAACTGCCACGAATCCAGCCCGTCACGCGGTTACCGTCGCGGATCGGCGCCTCGCTCCGGCGTCGACCGCACACGTTGGTTTGCCTTCTGCCACGAAAGCCCATGTCCACGGTTCGTACTCCAGTCGGAGTGATGCTCACGCTGGTCAGCCTGCTGGCTCCGACTGCCGTCCTGCCGGCACAGCCCCGCACTGCTCCCGCCGCCGCCCGTGCTGGCGTGACGGTGCCGAAGACCGACAGCACGCCGCCCGGCCCGTCACTCGATGGCCTGTCGTGGCGCAGCATCGGTCCCGCGACGATGTCGGGCCGAATCAGTGATCTGGCGATTCACCCACGGACGCCGAACACCTGGTACGTGGCCGCCGCCAGTGGTGGGCTGTGGAAGACCACCAACGCCGGC
>JANPFJ010000455.1:0-4727 GCA_031423355.1 Gemmatimonadaceae bacterium
CTGAAGTAGACCAGCGTGTCGGTGGAGCTGGCGTTCACCGGCCCGGCGACGACCACGGCATTCACCGCCGGAGGGCCCTCGCCGATCGGAGCCGTGTTGCCGATCTCGGATTCTCCGCAGGCGGCCAGCGCCAGCGCCAGCAGTGGTGTGCGCACAAACGTGGAGCGGATTCTCAGCATGCAAGCCATCAGTCGAAGTCAGGAGGGGGCGAAACGTGAGACCATGATTTGACGTAGTGTCGTCCGACACGACGGCGCCTTCAAGTACGGAACACTACGGATGCCAGCGCGACATCGCGCGGCCCCGCATGCTCCGGCTACTTTTCTCGTCGTCACGCCGGCCCTCGAGCCGGCGAGGCCTCACATCCTCGCTCCCCGCCAGATGACCATTCCGCGCCGCCGATTCCTCAGCTGGTTGGGCACCACATCACTCCTTGGTGCCGCCGGAACTCCATCGACGGCCTATGCGTTGTCTCGGCCGCGCGATCGCAGCGATGACGAGCACGCATTGCCGGTCGCCGAAACCTGGGACATGAGCTGGACAGCGCGCGTCACGGGGAAGTACAAGGCCGTCTTCGACTCGCCCGAGGCGCACAGTGGCGCAGCACTCTTTCGTGCCGTCGCCTGGCGTGAACAGTACAAGGAAGTATATGGCGCCGAGGGAAGCGACACGTCGGCGGTCGTGGTGCTCCGGCACATGGGCTTCTATCTCGCGCTCAACGACGAGTACTGGACGCGCTTCGAAGTCGGCAAGGAATTGAAGGAGCGTGATGAGAAGGGAAAGAAATGGGCGAAGGTCAATCCACTCGGCGCTGCGGCGGCCGCGGGCAGCCCGCAGAGTGCGAAGTATGCGCTCTCCGCCTTCCTCGCCGCCGGCGGTATCGTGCTCGTGTGCGGCTGGTCGTTCGGTGGCGCGGTGGCGCAGATCGCGAAAGCGGAGAAGCTCGAGCGCGACGCAGCGCGTGCTCGCGCGAAGGAGATGCTCATTCCCGGCGTGATCCTGCAGCCGAACGGCATCTTCGCGGCGCTCCGCGCGCAGGAAGCCGGCTGCGCATACGTCATGGCCAGTTGACGAGCCATCGATGCGTCGACTGGTGACTCTGGTCGCGCGTCTGGTCGTGGGTGCGGTGCTCGCGCTGCTGATCGTGGCGTGGCTCGCGTTTCAACGCGAACCGCTGGTACCTCAGGCCGCGAATCCGTCACCTGATGATGTGCGTCGCGCCAGAGCGTTGCTGGTGCAGAACGATCCGCGTCGTGCGCGAGCCGGCACCGCCCGGACGATCACGCTGTCGCAGTCGGACGCGACGCTGCTGAGCCAGTACGCTGCCTCCCGATGGCGCACGGCGCGGTCGCTGGTGACACTCCGCGCACGGGGCGCCAGCGTCCAGCTGAGCGTCGAGACACCGTCAAGTCCCCTCGGACGCTGGCTCAACATCGATGCACAACTCGGCGATGCGGACGGTGTACCTGTGGTGCAGCGGCTCTGGATCGGACGGGTGCCGGTGCCTGGCGTCGCCGCCACCGTCGTCATCGACTGGCTGTTGTCGCGGCTCGACGCCGATGCGGCGATCACGATGGCTCGTGACATGGTGCGGCGCACGACCTTCACACCCGATTCGGTGCGCGTTAGCTACGAGTGGCGCGCCGATGCCACCGGCCGCGTGCGGGACATGCTCCTTGCGCCGGACGATCTCGCGCGCTTCGAAGCGTACCACGCTCGGCTCGTCTCGTACCTTGCAACGACATCACCCGGCAGCACGCTCACCCTGCCCGAGTTGATGGCGCCGCTGTTTGCGCTGGCGGTGGAACGCTCGGTCGCCGGTGACGCCAGCGCCGAGAACCGGGCCGCGCTCGCGACGCTCTCACTCTACGTCACGGAGCGATCGCTCGGACGCTGGATCAAGCGGGCCAAGGCATGGCCGAAGCCGCAACGGCGGCGAGTCACGCTGGCACAACGGGAAGACCTGGCCAAGCACTTCCTGGTCTCCGCGATCGTAGCCGCTGAAGCCGACCGCCGACTGGCCGACATGGTTGGGCTCACGAAGGAGATCGATGACTCACGCGGCGGATCCGGATTCAGCTTCGTCGATCTCGCGGCCGATCGGGCCGGGACGCACTTCGGCGAGCGGGCGGTGAGTACGGCCGTCGCGCTGCAGGCGGCGGTCGCGACCGGACTGCCGGAGTCTGCGATCATGCCCGATGTCGCCCGCCTGCCGGAATCGATGACCGAACCGGAGTTCACGGCGCGGTTCGGCGGAGTTGGCGCGGACAGGTATCGGGCGATGGTCGACACCATCGACAGGCGCGTCGCACGGCTGCCGGCGTTACGATGATGCACCTGTGCGATCGTCGGTCTGCAGCAGTTGTGCATCTGTTTCCGGAGGCGCGATGAAGGGAGGGAAGGCGGACAAGGGCACATCCGGCCGGAAGAAGCCTGCCGCGCGACCGACGGCGGCGCAGGTCGCGCGCACCGGACCGAAGCGCGGGCAGAAGCCGCGCGAGTGGGGCGCCTTCGACACGGGCGCCGGCGATGCGCCGCAACCGGCCCCGGTGAAAGGGAAGAAACCTCGGAAACCATAGCGCCATGTGCATGTCCATTCGTCAGTTGCTCGTTGTGGCGCTCGTCCTGCATGGCACATCCGCAGGTGCGCAGCCGCAACCCTCATCGCCCGCGAGGCCATACTGGAGCGCAGTGCGCGCGCGCTTCTCCGGCGATCGGGCCAAGGAGACGGTCGCCTTTCTCGACCGCTACGTGCGGTGGCCCGGCAATCGCGGATTCGATGCCAGCATCGCGCACATCGTGGAGCGGCTGCGGAGTGCCGGATATGTCGAGCAGTCGGCGGCACCGCCAGGCGCGCGCCTCACCTATCGCGTCGAGCGGTATCCGATGGCGGCGCCAGCCTGGGAGCCAACGGGCGCGAGCCTCGCGATCGTCGGAGAGACGGTGCCGGTGCTGCGTTTCGAGACCAATCGGAACATGCTCGCCAACAACTCGTTCGAGACCAGCGGTGGGCCGGTCGAAGCCGAACTGGTGGACGCCGGTGAGGGCAAGCCGGCCACGCTCGATTCTCTGCAGGTGAAGGGCAAGATCGTGCTGGCACGTGCATCCGTCAGCCGGCTGTTCAGCGAAGCCGTCTCGAAGCGCGGTGCCATCGGCGTGCTGGCGTATGCACTGCCGTCGTATCTGCAACCGGCGAAGAACCAGACCTCCATCCAGTTCGGTAGCGTCTCGCGTGATTCCGTCGCGCGTGGATGGGGTATCGTCCTGTCCTATGCGGCGCACGAACGCCTTCGTGCTGCGCTGGCGCGCGGAACGACACGCGTCCGTGTGTCGACGGCGGTGGAGTGGACTCCCAATGCGGTTGAGCAGGCCGTGGTGGCCGAAGTGCGCGGCTCGCGGCGCGCTGACGAGCGTTTCGTGTTCTCGGCCCACGTCCAGGAGCCCGGCGCGAATGACAATGCGTCCGGCGTTGGCGCGCAGGTCGAGATGGCGCGTGTCGCCGCCGAAATGGTGACGGCGAAACAGCTCGATCCGGCGCGGACCATCACGATGCTCTGGGGGCTCGAGATCCGGAGCACGGATCGATACATCACGCAGGACTCCGTGCGCGCGCGCGGCATCAGATGGGGACTGTCGCTGGATATGGTCGGTGAAGACATCGCCCGGACCGGCGGCACGTTCCTGATCGAGAAGATGCCCGACCCGTCGGCCATCTGGACGCGTGGTGACGACAAACACTCGGAGTGGGGTGGCTCGCCGATCACGAAGGCCGAACTGACGCCGCACTACTTCAACGATTTCGTGCTGGCGCGCTGCCGTGAGCAGGCGGCGACGAATGGCTGGCAGGTGAAGACGAATCCGTTCGAAGGGGGCAGCGACCACACGCCGTTCCTGCGTGCGAAGAAGCCCGGCCTGCTGTTCTGGCACTTCACCGATCAGTTCTATCACACCGATGGTGATCGCATCGACATGGTGTCAGCGGATGAATTGCGCAACGTCGGCATGTGCGCGCTCGTCACCGCCCTGGTGCTTACCAGTGCCGACGGCGCGGCGGCGCGTGGCATCGTGGCGGAAGTCGAACGCGCCGCCCTGGCGCGGCTCGAGGCCGAGGTGGCGCTGAGCCGGACCGCCCTCAGCACCGGGGCGTCGCAGGCGCAGGAGCTGGACATTCTCGCGACCTGGGCGGGGTGGTACCTCGACGCGCTGGCCACCACCGCAGAGATCGAGGTCGGCGGGCCCTCCCCGGCCACCCTCGAGGCCATTGCCAAGGCCAGAAAGCGGCTGGAAAAGAGACGGGATTCGGTCTCGGAGCTGCTCCGGAGGTGATTCTGGGGGAGGAAGGGGCGCCCGGGTGACCGCCACGGCCGGCCCGGTGATTCGGCGTTTTCCCTTTGTTTCCAAGGGTTTCTGATGTTTCGGTAGCCCGCCAGCCGGCCCGCAGGATCGGGCGATTGGAAAATTCTTTGCCGACCCCCCTTTCGCCGCTGCACCACACTATATTCGTGGAACGCCGCGAGTCCGCGGCTCCCTTCGTGAGGGTTGTCACGTGATCACTGTGGTGAGTATCTGTCGGGAACAGGCGTAACGCGCATGCTCCGGGTTGAAAGCCGCAAAATTACCAGGAGTATCGCAATGCGTATGTCAGGCACCGTCAAGTGGTTCAACGACGCCAAGGGCTTTGGATTCATCACCCCGGCTGATGGCCAGAAGGATTGCTTCGTGCATCA
>JANPFJ010000456.1:0-20864 GCA_031423355.1 Gemmatimonadaceae bacterium
CATGGCAGCCGCCAACGGGATCCGTCGCATCATGGTCGGTCAGGGCGGGCTGCTCTCCACCCCGGCCGCCTCACACCTGATTCGGCTCCATGGTGCCGGCGGCATCATCCTCTCGGCCAGTCACAACCCTGGCGGGCCTGAGGGCGATTTCGGCATCAAGTACAACGCCGGCAACGGCGGCCCCGCTCCCGAATCATTCACCAATGATGTCGCGAGGCGTGCTGCGGCACTCACCGCGTATCGCATCGCCGACCTCGCCGACGTTCCGCTCGATGTCATCGGCACGCACACATACGACGACCTGACCGTGATCGTCGTCGATCCGGTGGCCGAGTACGCGACGTTGATGGAGTCACTCTTCGATTTCAGCGCCATCCGCGCCATGTTCGCGGCGGGCTTCCGGATGCGGTTCGATGCCATGCACGCCATCACCGGCCCGTATGCGACCGAGATTCTCGAACGGCGACTGGGTGCAGCGGCAGGCACCGTGATCAACGGCACGCCCCTGCCCGATTTCGGCGGCGGTCACCCCGATCCCAACCTGACCTACGCCCACGATCTGGTGGAGGAACTCTTCGGCGCCGCAGCGCCCGATTTCGGTGCCGCCTCCGATGGTGACGGTGATCGCAACATGGTGCTCGGTCAGCGCTTCTTCGTCACGCCGAGTGACAGCCTGGCGATCCTCGCGGCCAATGCGACGCTGGCCCCGGGATACGCCGGCGGCATTGCCGGTGTCGCGCGGTCCATGCCGACCAGCGCCGCGGTCGATCGTGTCGCGGAGGCCATGAACCTGCCCTGCTTCGAAACACCCACCGGCTGGAAGTTCTTCGGCAACCTGCTCGATGCCGGCCGCATCACGCTCTGCGGCGAGGAGAGCTTCGGTACCGGGTCGAATCATGTGCGGGAGAAAGACGGCCTCTGGGCGGTCCTGTTCTGGCTCAACGTCGTGGCCGCACGCAAGCAATCCGTAGAGCAGATCGTGCGCGAACACTGGGCGAAGTTTGGGCGCAACTATTACACGCGCTATGACTACGAGGAAGTTCCGAGCGACGCCGCCGCCGGTGTGATGGAGGAGGTGCGCAATCAGCAGGCATCACTGCCCGGTCAGACGGTGGCCGGTCGCCGGATCACGGGTGCCGATGATTTCGGCTATCTGGATCCGATCGACGGCTCGACGAGTGCGAACCAGGGTCTGCGGATCCTGTTCGAGGATGGCTCGCGCATCATCTATCGACTCTCCGGCACCGGCACCGCCGGCGCCACGCTGCGGGTCTACATCGAGTCGTACGTCGCCGGGCCCGATGGCCTCGATCGCGATCCGCAGGATGCGTTGAAAGATCTCGTCCAGGCCGCACTCGACCTGTCGCAGATTCCGTCTCGCACGGGTCGCTCGGCGCCCACCGTCATCACCTGACGACGGGGGCGTCGATCAGGCGGGCGGCGCGCCAGCCTGCGGCACCAGCCGCCCCACCACGACCGTGATGTTGTCGCTGCCACCGCCATCGAGCGCATCCTGCAGCAGCAGCTCACACACCTGCTTTGCTGATGTCATCGTCCGCAACCGCTCGGCGATCTTCTCATCGCTCACATGTTTGGTGAGCCCGTCGGAACAGAGCAGGCCCACCTGATCCCACGACTGCTCGAAGCGCGTGATCACCGGCATCGCCTCTTCGCCACCGATCGCGCTCGAGAGCACATTCGACAACGGTGATCGCAGCGCCTGCGAGCGCGTCAGCACGCCGGCATCCACCAGGTCCTGCACGATCGTCTGGTCGCGTGATACTTGGGTGAACACGCCGCCGCGCATGATGTAGGCGCGACTGTCACCAACCTGCAGCAGGTACGCGTATGGCCAGACCCCAAGCAAGAGTGTCAGCGTCGTCGCCATTCCACGCGCATCCGGTGGCCCTTCAGCCCGTTCACGCGCGATGTCGGCGTGCACACGCATCGCCGCGTCGGCCAGTGCCGCGTGCAGATCCTCCAGGTCCCCCTCTTCCAGTCGGTAGAAGCACTTCGAGCAGGCCGACACGTAATGCAGGATCCCTTCGACCGCCTGCCGACTCGCTTCACCTCCCATCACGCTGCTGCCAACCCCATCGGCCACAACCATCAGGAATGCCATCCGGTCGCTGGTGGACTTCGCCTCTGTCGACGGGAGGCTCGTGTGATGCACGACGATCTCGCGCCGGAGCGACGAGATCAGGAAATGATCCTGATTCGTCGATCGGACGAGACCGGTGTGCGTCAGTCCATACACGTCGAGCTCGGAATCCAGTGGCTTCCGGCTCGTACTGCTGTCGGTGGCGGTCTCAGCATTCATGGGACGACGGGGCTCAGGAAAAGTAGGACTCCCTGATCTTACACCGCGAGCACCGTTCCAATGAACACCGGCACGCCCCCCAGGTCAGAAGCGGATCGACACCACGGCTGTCGGCCCCCCGCGCGTACGAATCAGGGCCGTGCGAACGGGCACCTCGAGGCGCTGCCAGCTCTCGGACTGCACCCCAGCGCCGATCGCGGCGCCGGTGAGGACAAAGCCCGGGACAGCAAAGGCGAGATACCCGGCGCGGCTGGTGCAGTTGCTGGTGCAGTCCTCCTGAGCTGGCGCCGGGACGAGAGCCAACAGAAGGCTGACCCCACCGCCCCAAAGCGCCCCCTTCATCGCTCCCTTCGATCGACTCTTGCCCTGACTGATCTCGACCGCCGTGAGCCTCGACAGCGGCAGTTGCACCGGCACGCCGTTCTCCGTCGCGATCGACAGCGAATCCGCTGTCTTGGCAACCACTGTGCCGGTCAGGCGCCCTCTGACGGAACCTGGAGCACGGATCCGCGCACGCACGCCCGGAATGAGGTTGGTCAACTGGGCATCTGCACTGCTTCCTGCGGCGGCAAACACCGACACCAAGGCAAACGCTGTCACCAGCGCCGATCGTCCAGACATGCAGCCTCCTCCGTTCGAGTCTGTCTTCCAGTGATCCAGCGATCCGAAGATGCGCTGGCTCACTGCGGGGGGCTGTCGGGCGATGCCGCACACGCGCACACGCGCGTCTGTCACCGAGACACTGATCCTGATGCTGACAGCCACCGCTGCACTTCGTCCCGATCGGCTGGTGACAATGCGGGCATTGCATTCACCAGCGCCTTCCGCAGCGCAGGATCCGCCAGCACACGGGCACGAATCACGGGATCTCGCAGCATCTGCAGCGAGAGGCCCGGAACGACCTGTGCCGACGGCATCTCGTGACCCTCGTGCCCCGTCACGGACTTCACCGCGGTATCCGGCTTCGCGCCATGATCCATCCCCTCATGCGACATGCCGACCATCTGGCCGACTTTCATTCCGGTCATCCTGCCGGTCTGCCGATCGTGCTGCATCACCGCGCCGCGCGTCACCGAGGCGGTTGGCAACGCCGAACTGAAACCCGCCGACGGCCCGCCCATGTTCTCGACACCCATCGCAATCGACATCGTGCGCCAGCCTTCGATCGGCATCACGTACGACGTGTCGTCACGGAACAACCGGCCCGCCCGCAGGATCTCGGAGCGCTTCTGGTCACGCGCGACCGCCGGGTTCGTCAGGATGTCACTCACCACATCATGCATCGAATGCAGGTTGTCGAAGATGATGGCCGCTTCCGGATACTGTCTGGCGAATTCCGGCGAGATCGCGGCTGTCATCGGCATCTGGTACGGCAGCGATGTGAGCGGGGCCTGCAACATCTGGAAGAACCGGGCAACCGTCGCGCGCACGCCGGCCTGACGGACCTCGACCGTTTTTCCCACCAGCAGCGGTTCGTACAACCCCACCTGAAACCAGTGGTAGCCCCAGATCAGGCCATTGAACTTCGGATACTTCTGACGAAACGCCAGGGAATACGACTGCTCCTGCATCAGCTCCATGCTCTTCGGCTTCGAGCTGAACGCCAGGTCGGGGCGGGTCTTGTAGTACGCAATCAACCGCTGCACTTCGGCATCCTTGGCGTCACCTGACATCCGTTCGTCCGCCAGCACATCGTAGATCTGGCGATGCAGGATATGCGACCAGTCGAACATCGCCTTCGCTTCCGGCGCCAGACGCGCATACATCGGCTCGATCGCCACCTCTTCCAGCGGCACCCGCGGCGGCTTGACCAGCACCTGCTTGGTCAGGCGGTCATAGATGCGCTCATCCAGCAATGCGGCCGGAGCATTCGGCTTCGTCCAGAGGGTTTCATACAGAATCGCGTGCCCGAAATCGAACGCGTTGAAGAGGCGATCGGCGTGTGAATAGCTGGTGCGGAAGGCCCAGTTGTGCGGGGCCTGCAGATAGAACGTCTCGAAGGTGGTGACCCACTGTGCCTGCACGCGCGGCACCGGGATGCTCACCAGCATGATGCCTGCCATCGCGCGTACCAGCGTCTGTCGCCTGTTCATCGTGCCCTCCAAGGCAGGCCGAATGCGTACGCCGCGCCGCCTGTCAGAAACCATGCATGATCGTCGCGCGTCAGTGCGCGACCGAGACCGCCGTCCATCACCCAGCGTGGCGCAACCTGATATCGCACGCCCACGCCCGTATTCCATTCCAGCGCGTCACCCGGCCGCAACGACTGCCGCGCATACACCTCGGCTGACATCAGCAGCGATCGCAACGGCAGCGTCTTGTCGAGCGCGGCCCCTGCAATCCACCGCGAGACTTCGATGTTCTGTGCCGAACCGCCGATCGGCGCCGCTGATCCCGACGAGAGCGCGCTGCCGAAGGTGTACTGCGCATTCACGTGCAGCCTCACCGAAGGAAAGGTCCGCGTCATGATGCCCTTCACGCTCGCGTAGGCACGCGACGGCGCGAACCGGCCGAACGGCAGCAGCAGATCACCCGCAATCGCAAACGCCGGCAGACTCGTCTCGATATTCAGGGTATGCAGCAACGACATCTCGATCCCGGAGATTCCGGTGCCACCGCCCGCCGTCCGCTGGTCCACGTACGCGATCGGCACGCCGATCTCGAGCTGCGTTCGATTCGCGATGCCAAAGGCCACCTCCGGCTCCACACCCCAGGTGTACACGCCACCGCGCGATCGCGTGAGGCGCATCGGCGCCATCTGCAACTCGAATCCACGCCGCTCAAGCGCGTAGGCGTCTTCCACCAGCAACGGGCGACCCGTGTCGGTGTTGTAGTAGTCGGTCTGCGCGCCCAGCGGCGACACCACCAGTGGCAACACTACCAGCGCCAGCGCCGACGAGAGCATCACCGTGCGCATCATCGTGTGTGTTTATACATCAGGTCCACCAGTTCGTCGTACATCGCATCCGCCTCCCGTTCGCCCGACTTGATGGCATGCGTCGCGCAGTGCTTGAGATGATTGCGCATCAGCTCGCGCGCCACCGCCCGCAGCGCCTCGTGGACCGACGAGATCTGCGTCAGCACATCGGCACAGTACCGCTCCTCGTCCACCATCTTCTGGATCCCGCGCACCTGCCCCTCTATCCGCCGCAACCGCTTAAGGTTCCGCTCCTTCACGTCCGCATCCACCCCCACCGCCGTCCGCGCGCAGTGCGACTCCGCGTCGATTGCTGCATCCATCGTCACTTCACTCATGGATCACACTCTCCAATTGAAGTCGTGCGCTACGCCGACTTGAGCCGCAAACTGTTGGTCACCACCGACACCGAACTGAACGCCATCGCCATACTCGCCAGCACTGGACTGAGCAGCACACCGAACACCGGATACAGCACACCAGCCGCCACGGGAATCCCGATCACGTTGTAGACGAATGCCCAGAACAGGTTCTGCCGCATTGTCCGCATCGTACGGCGCGACAGCTGGATCGCGCGTACCACGCCCGAGAGGTCACCGCGCATCAGCGCAATGTCGGCCGCCTCGATCGCAATGTCCGTCCCGGTCCCGATCGCGATGCCGACGTCGGCCTGCACCAGCGCCGGTGCGTCATTCACGCCGTCGCCCACCATCGCGACCAGACGGCCAGCGCGCTGCTCGTCGACAATGGTGCTCACTTTGCCTGCCGGCAGCACCTCGGACACGATCCGGGTAATGCCGACCACGCGAGCCACCGCCGCTGCGGTCTGCGCGTTGTCACCGGTGAGCATGATCACGTCCAGGCCCATGGCTTGCAGCGCCGCAATCGCCGGCTGCGATTCCTTGCGCACCGGGTCCGTCACCGCAATCACGCCAGCCATCACGCCGTCGACCGCCACGAACACCGTCGTTTTCGCGTCCGCCGCCAGCGACGACGCCGTGTCGTGCATAGCCTGATCGCGAACAGCCAGTTGCTCCATCAGCCGCCCATTGCCTACGGCCACGAATCGCGCACCGACCATCGCCGTCACACCAAGCCCCGTCAGTGACTCGAAGGCGGTCGCGGCGGGAATCGTCAGGTCGCGCGCGCGTGCATCGCGCATGATCGCGCCGGCCACGGCATGTTCGCTGAGCGACTCGAGTGAAGCGGCCATCGCCAGCACATCGTTCTCTCCAAACGTCGTGCCCGTTGCTGGCACCACATCGGTCACCGCCGGCCGACCCTCGGTGATCGTTCCCGTCTTGTCCAGCACGATCGTCGTGATCGCACCCGCGCGCTGCAACGCCTCGCCCCCCTTGATCAGCACACCGCCCTCGGCGCCGCGACCGGTCGCCACCATCACCGCCGTCGGCACCGCCAGCCCCATCGCACACGGACAGGCGATGATCAGCACCGCCACCGCCGCCGCGAAGGCGCGCACCAACGCCGCACCACCGCCCGCGCCCGCGTTCGACAGCATCACGAACCAGGTCGCGAACGTGATCACCGACAGCACGATCACCGTCGGCACGAACACCGCGCTGATCCGATCGGCCAGCCCCTGGATCGGTGCACGCGAGGCCTGTGCATCGCGCATCAGCATCATGATCTGCGCCAGCACGCTGCGGCTGCCCAGCGTCGTGGCCCGATAGCGAAAGGCGCCGGTGGCATTGATCGTTCCGCCGATCACGCGGTCACCGGACTGCTTCGTCACCGGCATCGACTCACCCGTCAGCATGCTCTCGTCCACCGCGCTCGATCCACTCTCGATCACCCCGTCCACCGGCAGTCGCTCCCCGGGACGGATCACGACGACGTCGTTCGTGCGTACGTCGCGCAGTTGTAACTCGACTTCCGTCTCACCGCCTTCTGGCGTCGGTCGCATCACACGCGCCGTCGTCGGGCGCAGCGCCGCCAGAGCCCTCAGCGCCGCCGCCGTGCTGCGCGTCGCGCGTGCCTCGAACATCCGCCCCGTGAGGATCAGCGCGATGATGAAGATCACCGCCTCGAAGTACACATCGGGTGCGACGCCATGCCGCGTGAACAGCTCCGGCACCACCGTCGCCAACACCGAATACAGGAACGCCGCGCCCGTCCCCACTGCCACCAGCGTGTTCATGTCCGCCGCACGATGGCGCAGCGCCTGCCACGCACTCACGTAAAACTGACGCCCCGCCCAGAACATCACGCCGAGCGTCATCGCCAGCAGTGACCAGGTCAGCACGGCGGTCGGGATCGCATAGAGCCACGGCATCGCCGCTTCCAGCCACGGTGACAGTGCCTGCATCACCCATCGCATGAATGGGTCGGCCACGATACCCATGCCAGCGTGCGCATTGGACGTCATCAGCGGCATCGACGCCAGCATCGCGATGGCACCCGCAGCACCGCTCACGATCGCGCGCACGCGCAGCGCCTCGTACTCATGAGACGTCGTCGCATCACGCGCCGCAAGCTGCTCGACGACGTCGTCGACCGCGGCCGGCAGCTCTGCCCCATACCCCGTGTCCAGTACACGCTGCACCAGCGCCGCCGGACTCGACATGGCCGGGTCATACGTCACGGTCGCGCTACCCATCAGCAGGTTCACCGACGCATCGACCACGCCGGGCGCGCGGCTCAGCTGCCGCTGCACCCGGCTCTGGCAGGCCGCACAGGTCATCCCGGTCACCGGAAGCGTCACCGTCTGCGCACCGCTGCCTTCCGGACCGGGAATGACCCCAGCCGGGCGCAGAACCTCAGGCATTCGACTTCGACTGCAGCTTCTCGGCGGACGCCACGTTCAGCACCCGCCCCTTCACCACGTCAAAGCCCGCGGCATCAATAGCGGACTCGGCCTTTGCGAGCGAGCCCTTCTCCGGGTCGATCAGGACCGTCGCCGATCCGATCTGTACCGACTCCACAACCACGCCCGGCACTGCGGCGAGTGCCTTCTGCACCGCACTCACGCAGTGGCCGCAACTCATGCCGGAGATGCTGATATTCATCGTTTCCATCGCCCCACCCCGATTTGTCGAAGGTTTGGTACATACCCTACCGGAGTATCAAGGTAAATACCCAGTGGGGGTATTACAACACCAGGGCGATTGTCTTGCTCAAACACAGGAGTTTTTTATACTCATCCGATGACTCAACGCCTGCAGGTACTGCTCGAGGAAGACGAGTTCGACGAGATCCGCGCCCACGCCGCTCGCGAGCGGATGACCGTCGCCGAGTGGGTCCGGCAGGTGCTGCGCGCCGCCCGGCACCAGGCAACCGTCGCCGAGCCAGCGCGCAAACTCGCGGTCGTTCGCGAGGCGGCCGCTCGCTACGACTTCCCCACTGCGGACGTCGACACGCTGAATGCCGAGATCGCGCGCGGCTACCTCGACCGGCCCGACGGCACGCCGTGATCTTCATCGACTCCAATGTGCCGATGTACCTCGTCGGGGCCGCGCACCCCAACAAGGACGCCACACTGCGCTGGCTCGACCGGGTGATCCGCACCGGTGAGCGCCTCGTGACGGACGCTGAGGTGCTGCAGGAGGTGTTGCACCGTTACGGTGCGATCCGTCGGTTCGACGCACTCGAGCCGGCCACGAACACGCTGCTCCAGCTCGTCGACGAGGTCTTTCCCATCACGCGGGCGAATGTGATCGCGGCGCGTGACCTGATCGTGCGGGGTGGTGGTCGACATACCGCGCGCGACGCGATCCATATCGCCGTCATGCGCGCCAACGGCATCCACCGCATCTTCACCTTCGATCGCGATTTCGACGGCCTGCCAGACATCGCCCGCGAGCCACAGTAGATTCGCGAGGCCACGCAGGCTGTAGCCATGGCCCGATGCACGCACTCGCGATGTGGCGTGCGACACCATCGCGGTGCGCGCCACCGCGCGTTCATGCCTGCGTAACTGTCTCACTCTTCTTCATCAGAGCTCGGTCTCATGACCACTGCCAGACACGTTGCCAGCGCCATTGGGATCGCCGTTGCCGTCACCTGCGGCGGCGTGCCGTCACCCCTCGACGCGCAAACCGCCGGCGTCGACCCGCGCCCACCGAATGCCCCCACGCAGTCGCCGGCCTTCCCCGGACAGACGCGTGCGCCGGAGCAGAAGCTCGGTGTGGCCTTTGACGTCGTCACCGTGGCGCAGGGACTGGTGGCCCCGTGGGGACTGACCTTCCTCCCCGGCGGCAAGATGCTGGTGACCGAGAAGCCCGGTCGCCTGCGTGTCGTGGCGCCCGACGGCACGCTCTCTGAGCCAGTCGCCGGGTTGCCGGCCGTCGATGCCCGCGGCCAGGGCGGGCTGCTCGACGTCGCACTGCATCCGAACTTCGCCTCGAACAAGTTGATCTACTGGAGCTACGCGGAAGCACGCGATTCTGGTGCCAACAACACCGCTGTCGCCCGTGGCCGATTCATCGATGGCCCGGCACCCCGCGTCGAGAATGTCGAGGTGATCTTCCATCAGGCGCCGTCGCTGGTGTCGGCGCAACACTTCGGCGGCCGACTCGTCTTCGCGCGCGACGGTCGACTCTTCGTCACCCTCGGCGATCGTTCAATCATCGCCGGCCGCATGCAGTCGCAGCGGATGGACGGCCTGCTTGGCAAGATCGTGCGCCTCGAGGCAGATGGGTCGATCCCGGCCGACAACCCGTTCGTCGGCAAGGAGGGCGTACGCCCGGAGATCTGGTCCATCGGCCATCGCAATCTCCAGGGTGCGGCGATCAATCCGGCAACCCGCGAACTGTGGACGGTTGAACATGGCACGCGCGGCGGCGACGAGTTGAATGTGCCACGGAAGGGCAAGGACTACGGGTGGCCCACGATCGCGTACGGCATCGAGTACCGGGGTGCTGCCATCACCGGTGGCATTACGCAGCAGGCTGGCATGGAGCAGCCGCTCTACTACTGGGATCCTGTCATCGCACCGAGCGGCATGACCTTCTACACCGGATCGCTGTTCCCCGCGTGGAAGGGAAGCCTGTTCATCGGTGGCTTGGGAAGCACGAACCTCGTGCGCCTGTCGCTCAAGGGTGAACGCATCGTCGGTGAGGAACGGCTGCTTACCGATCTCACCCCGAGTCGCGAGCGCATCCGCGATGTGCGGCAGGGGCCGGATGGCGCGTTGTACCTGATCACCGATAGCCCGACGGGACGGATTCTCAAGCTGACGCCGGCGGCGAGAAAGTAGCGCCGACAAACGAGCACTCCGCGCGCCCGCAGAAGTGCACATGCCAATGAACACCGAACGACATGGCCGCACTTCCCGCGTTCCTTGACCGTACCCGAACGATCGCGCCAGCGGAATTCAATCGCTGGCGCGTGCCGCCTGCGGCCCTCGCCATTCACCTCTGTATTGGTCAGGCGTACGCATTCAGCGTCTTCTCACTGCCGCTATCGAAGGCCATTGGCCTCACCACGGCGTCGCCCGACGACTGGAAGGTCAGCACCATCGGCTGGGTGTTCAGCACGGCCATCGTCTTTCTGGGTCTCTCCGCCGCGCTGTTCGGCGCCTGGCTGGAACGCGTGGGGCCGCGGGCCGCGATGTTCGTGTCCGCACTCTGCTTCAGCAGTGGACTGGCGCTCGGCGCCGCAGGAATCGCAACGCATCATTTCTGGCTGCTGATCCTTGGCTATGGCGTGATCGGCGGGATCGGACTTGGGATCGGCTACATCTCGCCGGTCTCCACCCTGATCAAGTGGTTTCCTGACCGTCCGGGCATGGCGACGGGCCTCGCCATCATGGGCTTTGGCGGCGGCGCGATCATCGCCTCTCCGCTGTCCGTACGATTGATGGCGCACTTTCGCAGCGGGAGCAGCAACGGCATTGCCGCCACGTTTCTCACTCTCTCGATGCTCTACCTCATCGTGATGATGGCTGGCGCGTTCAGCGTGCGTGTGCCCGCTGCCGACTGGACACCCTCCGTCGCCATCACCCGACGCACAGCCGCGACCCGAAGCGCTGGCAGCGGCGTGACCGTCTCCGCCGCCGTCCGCACCTCGCAGTTCTGGCTGCTCTGGATCATGCTCTGCGTCAACGTGACGGCGGGAATCGGCGTGCTGGGCCAGGCATCGGCCATGATCCAGGAGATGTTTCCGGGGCGTGTCACCGTGGCCGCCGCCGCAACGTTCGTGGTCCTGCTCAGCCTCGCCAATCTGATTGGCCGGTTCGTCTGGTCGTCACTCTCCGACATCATCGGCCGTCGCTGGACATACGCCGTCTTCTTCGCGTTCGGGTCGGCCATCTATGCCACCATTCCGACCATCGGCCGCAGCGGCAACGTGGTGGCCTTCATGACGGCCTACGGTGTCATTCTGTCGATGTACGGCGGCGGGTTTGCCACCATTCCGGCCTATCTGCGCGACATGTTCGGCACGCTGCAGGTCGGTGCCATTCACGGTCGCCTGCTCACCGCCTGGTCCACGGCCGGAGTGCTTGGCCCGGTGCTCGTGAACTACATCCGCGAGTATCAGATCGATCGTGGTGTGCCGAAAGCCGAGGCGTACAGCGTCACGATGTACCTGATGGCTGCCTTGCTGATCGTCGGGCTGCTGGCAAACCAGCTGCTGCGACCGGTCACGTCGGTGGGTGTCTCACGCACTGCGTGACGGCGGAAATGCCGGCCTCCACTGCTGTGGGCTACGTAGAACTCCCACCACCCTGTCCCTAACTTCAGCGTACACGAACCCGCCCCGCTGCCGCCCTCAGGCGCGGCGCGCACCGGTTCTCTGAGCAGGTGCTCCGCATGACGATTGGCAACCGACCGACCCCAACCCCGGCGTCAACCGGCAACGCCGCACCCGCGCGTCCGACGCTGGTCAGGCATCACGACCCCGCCCCCATCGGCGATCACGTCGAACGCAACCCGGGCACACCGCTCGATCTCGATGTCGTACGCGCCATTCGCGTGAACCGGAGCGCGGTGGAACGACGGGCCGCGACGATCCCGACCCGCCGCACGGTCAAGAAGGAATGGCAGGCGGCGTGGCTGCTCCGCGCCATCACCTGCATGGACCTCACCACACTCTCCGGCGACGACACGCCCGGAAACGTCCGACGGCTCTGCGCGAAAGCACGGAACCCGCTGCGTGACGACATCGTGGCCGCACTCGGCGTCGGCCATCTGCGCATCACCACCGGCGCAGTCTGCGTGTATCACGCACTGGTGCCGACCGCGGTCGACGCGCTTGCAGGCAGCGGAATTCCGGTCGCCGCCGTCTCGACCGGCTTCCCCGCCGGCCTCTCACCGATCGAGACACGAATCGCCGAGATCAGGGCCAGTGTCGCCGCCGGCGCTCAGGAGATCGACATCGTCGTCACGCGTGCCCACGTGCTCACCGGCAATTGGCATGCGCTCTACGACGAGGTGAAGCGGTTCCGCGACGCCTGCGGCGACGCCCACATGAAGACGATCCTGGCCACCGGCGAGCTGGCAACGATGACCAACATCGCGCGTGCCAGCATGGTGGCAATGCAGGCCGGTAGTGACTTCATCAAGACCAGCACCGGCAAGGAACCGGAGAATGCCATCCTTCCAGTGGGACTGGTGATGGTGCGCATGATCCGCGCCTATCGTGAACAGACTGGCCACATCGTCGGCTTCAAGCCAGCCGGTGGCATTCGCGCCGCCAAGGGTGCGCTCGACTGGCTGGCACTGATGAAGGAAGAACTGGGTGATCGCTGGCTGCGTCCCGATCTGTTCCGCTTCGGCGCCAGTGGCCTGCTCACCGACATCGAACGTCAACTCGAACACTTCGTGACCGGCCGCTACGCCGCCGCGTATCGCCAGCCGATGCCATGACCCACCGCCTTCACTTCACATGACATCAGTCGCTGACATCTTCGAGACGATGGCGTACGGCCCCGCACCGGAAGGTGATGCCCAGGCGCGCGAGTGGATCGAGCGGCATCAACTCGGCACCTTCGGCCACTTCATCGACGGGGCGTTCACGAAGCACGGCAACACCTTCGCGGTCAACGATCCGGCCACCGGTGCGCTGCTGGCCAAGGTCACGCAAGGCACCGAGACGGATGTGGATGCGGCGGTGAAGGCCGCGCGTGCTGCACTCCCGAAGTGGCAAGCGCTCGGTGGTCACGGACGGGCGCGCCATCTGTACGCCCTCGCGCGCGCCGTGCAGAAACACGCGCGCCTGCTCTCGGTGCTGGAGACACTCGACAACGGCAAGCCGATCCGCGAAACCCGCGATCTCGACATTCCACTCGTCGCGCGACACTTCTACCACCATGCCGGCTGGGCCCAGTTGCTCGACACCGAGTTCGCCGGCTACAGCGCGGCCGGCGTCTGCGGGCAGATCATTCCCTGGAACTTTCCCCTGCTGATGCTGGCCTGGAAGGTGGCGCCCGCGCTGGCCGCCGGTTGCACGGTGGTGCTCAAGCCTGCCGAGTTCACGCCACTCACCGCACTCTGCTTCGCGGAGCTGGCGCGTGATGCCGGACTGCCGGCCGGCGTGCTGAATGTCGTCACCGGTGACGGTGACACAGGGAAGGCGCTCGTCGCACACCGTGATCTCGATAAGCTGGCGTTCACCGGCTCCACCGAAGTCGGCAAGATCATTCGGCGTGCCACCGCGGGAAGCGGTGTGAAGCTGTCGCTGGAGCTCGGCGGCAAGAGTCCATTCATCGTCTTTGACGACGCGGATCTGGACAGCGTCGTCGAAGGTGTCGTGGACGCGATCTGGTTCAATCAGGGACAGGTGTGCTGCGCTGGCTCACGGCTGCTGGTGCAGGAAGGCATCGCCACACAGCTCGAGGACAAGATTCGCGCCCGCATGGAGACGCTGCGCATCGGGTCACCGCTCGACAAGGCCATCGACATGGGCGCCATCGTCGATCCGGTGCAGCTCGATCGCATCCGCACGCTGGTCGACGCGGGCGTCGCGGAAGGATCGCAGATGTGGCAACCCTCCTGGGCCGTGCCGTCGACAGGATGTTTCTATCCACCGACGCTCTTCACCGGCGTCTCACCGGCCGCGCGTATCGTGCAGGAAGAGATCTTCGGCCCCGTGCTGGTGTCGATGTCCTTTCGCACGCCGAGTGAAGCAGTGGAGCTGGCGAACAACACGCCATACGGACTCGCCAGCAGCGTCTGGACCGAGAACATCAATCTGGCGCTCGACATTGCACCGAAGATCAAGAGCGGCATCGTCTGGGTGAATTCCACCAACCTCTTCGATGCGGCCGCCGGATTCGGCGGTTACAAGGAGAGTGGGTTCGGTCGCGAAGGTGGACGTGAAGGGATGTACGAGTACCTCAGCCCGTCCTGGAAGAAGGGCGCAGCCGCGATCACCGAACCCGCGCCATTTCCACCGGCGGCGCAATCGCTGAACGGCTTCGAGACCCCGGACATCGATCGGACACCGAAGTTCTTCATTGGCGGCAAGCAGGTGCGTCCCGATGGCGGCTACAGCATCGCGGTGCGCGGCCCGGATGGGCAGATCGTTGGCGAGGTGGGTGACGGCAATCGCAAGGATCTCCGCAATGCGGTCACGGCGGCGCTCGCGGCCAAGGGATGGGCGCGTGCCACCGGACATAACCGGGCGCAGGTCCTGTACTACATCGCCGAGAACCTGTCTGCGCGTGCGTCGGAGTTCGCCCGGCGCATCGATGCGATGATCGGTGGCGGTGGCGGTGGCGGCGGCGCCGAAGTCGAGCGTTCGATCGCACGGTTGTTCACCTACGCCGCCTGGGCCGACAAGTACGACGGTGCCGTGCACAGCGTACCGCTGCGCGGGGTGACCCTCGCGATGAATGAACCGATCGGCGTGCTGGCTCTGGTCTGCCCTGCCGAGCACCCGCTGCTTGGTTTTGTGTCGCTCATCGCGCCCGCCATCGCCATGGGCAACACGGTGGTCGTCGTTCCCAGCGAACTGTACCCGCTCGCGGCGACCGATTTCTATCAGGTCCTCGAGACGTCCGATCTGCCGGATGGTGTGGTGAACATCGTCACAGGCTCCCGCACATCGCTCGCGAAGACGCTGGCCGAACACGATGAAGTGGACGGTCTCTGGTTCTTCGGCCCTCGAGACGTCGCCACGGCGATCGAGCGCTACGCCGCCGACAACATGAAGCGCACCTGGACTGATTGGACCCGGCGCGAGTGGACTGATTCCGCCGAGGGCGAGGGGCGTGACTTCCTGCGTTCTGCCACGCAGGTGAAGAACATCTGGATCCCGTATGGCGAGTAGCAGACACCGCACGACCGGAGAACGCGATCTCACTTCCCCGTCTGCAGCACATGGTGGCAGCTAGCCCAACTCGGCCCGCCGACGCTCGCAGGTATCCACATGATGCTGGTTGTGCAGCAGGGTGAAGAACATCATCTCGCGAACCGTCAGCTTCCCCAGCAACGGATGCGGCAGTCGATAGGCGTCGAGTTGTGCTTCGGTCCACTTCTCCATCGCCTGCGTCAGCCCCCGCAGTGTTTCCGAGTGCGCGTCCATGATCTCATTGCGCCGCACCAGATCAGCAGTCGCGTGGTCCGGCGGCGGCGCGAACCGACCGGCGGTGCCACCGGCCGCCAAAGCCTTGGCATACTGTGACTCCAGCGCTCCAAGCGAACGTGATGGGCGCGCCGCGCGCCCGAACATCATGCGCAGCGCCATCCGAGGGACCCGCAGCACGGGAAGCAACGGCGTCATGGCGCGAGTCAAATGCCGTACATGTTCCGCTGGCGACCAGTGCGCACCGATCTGCGCGAAGAACTCCGGGGTGCTGAAGCCCGACCAGTACTGCACACCAACTTCGTGCGCCGCTTCCAGCGCCTCGATGATCTCGCGACGGCTCGACACAGTGGCTCGACTGACGGTGTACGGCAGCGTCGTGCTCATGGCCAATCCAGGTGACATGCGGAGTACGTTCTGTGCCCGAAGATAGCGCCCTACCAGGACGGACGGGAAACACCTCCCACGTCCACGCTGTCTCACTGAACCGCCGTCGCGCCGTGTCTCCCTCGCCTGCCATTCAACGCTTTCGAGATTTTCGTCGTTCACTTGGTCGAACGCCACGTCTTCATAAAGCCAGTATAAAGGCACGAGGCGTACAGTTTGCCGTTTTCTCGACGGACGACCCAGGATTCGGGTCTCTGCCACTCGTTTGCGTGAACGGCGGGCTGATCTTCGATCACAAGCTCCTCTGGCCCGCGCTGTCGCCACTCGCCGCCCGGCGTCAGCTCATCTTCTACGACCAGCGCGGCCGAGGCGCGTCGGCCATTCCCCCAGCTCCCCGTTCGGCACGCGTCGAGTTTGACGCCACCGACCTGGCGGAGTTGCCAGCCATGCTCGGCCTGGAGCGCTACCACCTGCTCGGGCACTCATGGGGAGGTGGCATCGCTATGTTATCGACGCACTATAAAAGCGCGCCAATCGCGTCGCTCGTACTCCTGAACCCTGTCGGGCTCACCGGCGAATGGATTCCGAGCCTGACGGCGTCGGCGGCGGAGCGTCTCACGGGTCCCGGACTCGACCGCTTGCGTGCCGCCGATGCCGCGATCCAGCCGGACATGCCCGCCGCCGCCAGCCCCGACGCACTCAGCGAGTACGCGGCCGCCATCTACCCGGCTTGGTTTCACGAGATGGAGCTCGCGACGCTGCTCGCCCCGCCACGCTCGTCCAGCGCGACCGGCGCCGCAGTCTCTGCCCGACTCCGGCGCGAGGGTTATGACTGGCGTCACCTCGTCGGGCCGATCCCGGTGCCGACGCTGCTGCTTCACGGCAGCGCCGATCTGATCCCGATCAGCGTCGCCCAGGCAACCGCCACAACGCTCGGCGTCAGGGCGACGCTCCAGCTCATTCCCGAGGCTGGACACAATCCGTTCTGGGAACAGCCTTCGATCGTCTTCCCTTCGATCGAGGAGTTCCTCGACGCCGCCGAACGCCCCTCCGCCCCCTGATTCCACGCGCCCTGCCGATGCGACCGCCTTCGCTGCCTCGAGTCCTCGGGATCGTCCTCGTCGGCCTGGCCGCACTCGTCATCCTCGAAACCGCGAGCGTCCGTCGGCATGGCTACGACCTCGCCGGAAACCACACCGCCGCAGACAGTGTCCAGCAGAGCGCCGACGCCGCTCCAGCGCTCGCCGATGCCGTCACCCTGAATGCCCGCGCGAACGCGGCGGCCAGCGACTCGATCCGGCGCGCCGATACCCGTGCGCTGATCGCAGCCCGCAGCACCGGCACCTTCATCCCGGACATTCTGCTGCTCTCGGACAGCACACTCCAACGCTGGCCCGATCGCCGCGCTACCCCGCTGCGCGTCTACGTCAGTGACGACGGGCCGAAGGCGTCGGGTCGCATGCGCGATGACTATCTCCAGGCGGTTCGCGAAGCCTTCACGATCTGGGAAGGCGTCGAACTGCCGGTACGGTTCGTCTTCGTCAGCGACTCCGTCCTCGCCGACATGACCGTGTCGTGGGTCACCGACTTCAACGGCGATCCCGTGCTCGGTCGCACGAAAGTCGTGCGCGACAGCAAGTACTGGATCATTCGCAGCGACATACAACTGGCCACGCTGCGCCGCGATGCGTCGGCACCGCTCGATCCCACGGTGGTTCGCGCGCTGGCAATCCACGAGATCGGGCACGGCATCGGGCTCGATCACGCGAATGACACGACGGTCATCATGGCACCCAAGATCCGCGCCCGCGCGATCACCCTCGCCGACAAGGCTACCGCGCAACTGCTCTACAGCGTGCCCCCTGGCTCGGTCCTCACCCGGCGACGCCTCCCACACCCGCCGACGCCAGCGCTGCCTTCGCCCTGACGGCTGCCGATCACGCTACCACTGCAACGTGATGGATCGCTCCTTTCGCTGCCGGCTCACAATCAGCGCGACCTGTTTCATCCCGCGCGACGATGCGCGCTGGACCGCCAGCTGAAGATCGCGCACCCCTTCGCAGTCCTCGTCGTTCACGCGACGAATCACATCGCCGCCGCGCAAACCTGACGCCGCCGCCGGCGTTCCCGGCGCGACGCGAAGGACCAGGATCCCCTCGCTGACGCCAGTCAGTTCCTCGAGGTCGTCGGTGATCGTGGTCATGACGGCGCCGGCGATCGACAGATCAGTGCCAGACCAGATCGTGCCGCGCAACAGAATCCGTTCGGGGCGTGGCGCCGTCGGTGGCGCCGCCGCAGCCGGCGGCCGCGGCGCACCGGGCACTGCGATCGGGGCTGGTCGCTCCGGTGCGCGGACGCTCCCGGAGACGATCACGTCGCAGGTCTCGCCGATGCACACCCGCGGTGGATCCGTGTTCACGTCGAAGCGGAAGGTCGTGCCAGCGGCTTCGGCGCCCTCCGGAAACGCCAGCGAGAATGATCCAGCCCCAACGTCGCGCGTGCCGACCAGGACCGTGATCACACGCTCACGCCCACCGCGACGGATCTTCAGCGGAATGCGCTCGCCTGGTGTCAGAACATCCGAGAGTGGCACCGCGCCCGGCAGCGTGCTGCGCCCGAATGCCAGCAGCGTATCGCCGGCCTGCAGCCCTCCATCTGCCGCAGGGCTCCCCGCCTCGACCGACGCGATCACTGCCGGCGACAGAAAAACCGTGAAGACCTTTCCGTCGCGCACTTCAGTGTTCTGCTCACCGGAAAGCTGGACGCCGAGGTAGCCGCGTGGCATCGAGCGCGTCCTGAAGGTCAGCGCGCGCTGCTGTCCCGCCAGCACGCGGGTCACATTCGCCATCGCCCGGGCGCTCGCGATCTGCGCCCGCAGCTGTGCCCGCGTGTCCGCATCGACACTCTGCACCTGCATCCGGTCGGCCTCCTCCTGCACGCGCGCGATCTCGGTCGCCAGATCCGCAATCCGCTGCGACGTGACGCGCACGATCGAATCGCGCACCCGCGAATCAGACCGCGCGGCGCGTTGCAGTTCACGCTGCATCTGCGACAGCACCCGCGCCTGCTGTTCGAGCGTCACTCGCATGCGTTCCGACAGCGCACGCGAGCGCGCCTCACGTTCAGTCGAACCTTCCTGCGCCGCCGCAGGACCCGCGCTGATCAGCAGCACTGCCAGCAGCCCCATGCCTCGTGCGAGTTGCATCAATACTCCAAAACCTGTTGCGACGCGGGCAGCACCGTCGTGAGGCGACGCAGTGTCACCTCGCGGGCGCCAAGGGTGGCGAGATAGTAGCGATTCATGACAGGATCATCCGGCGCCTCATAGAGCGCGCGGCGCGCGGTAGCCATCGCGGCGTCCAGCACTTCGAGCCGCTCGCGGTAACTGGACGCGGCCGCCGCCGATCCTCCAGTCCCGCGAGGCGCGAGCGCACTGTCGTTGGCCGCGAGCCACAACAGCGCACCGCTGTACACTTGCTCCGCCGAGTTGAGCGTGGCGCGCGCTTCGTCTGCCGTGCGGAAACGGCCCACCGGCTGCGCCATCGCGCCGGGCACCACCGGCTGGAGCGCCGCGACCGTCGATGGGAGCGCCGCGACGGCTGACGCCCGGCCGGCGGTCAGTCGGCCGCCAGCCACACCCACCGTCACCAGCAGCCCGGCTGCCGCTGCGAGCCCCGCGACGCGCTGCCACCGCGCCAGTGCGCGCCCCACGCGCATCGGCGCCATCACGCTCGGCGCCGACTGAATCGCTCGGATGTCGGCCGGCGTCGAGACCATCGCGCTGCGCGTCGTGGCCAGCAGGCCCTCGTCCCGTAGGGCCGAGGCGAGCTGCTGCCAGGGCACCAGGGGCACGATCGGACGCTCGCGCTCGGCCGATCCTGCGGCGACGATCCGACGCATCGCAATGAAGTCAGCACGGCACAGCGAGCAGTGCTCGAAGTGCTGGCGTTCATCCAGCATCGCCGGTTCGTCAACCAGTGCCGCGATCCGTTCAGGCGACAGGTGCTGCATAGCCATCTTCCAGAGAGGGAGTAGACAAATGATCCATCAGCGGCGCCAGCAGGCGGCGCAGTTTCGCGCGGGCCTTGAACAGCTGTGATTTCGACCCACCGGTCGTAATCCCGAGTTGACCGGCGATTTCCTCGTGCGTGAACCCTTCCACGTCATGCAGCACGAACACCGTGCGCGCGCCACGCGGCAGCTTGTCCAGCGCCTGCGTGATCGACTCCCGCACGAACGGTTGCTCGACATCATCCTCCACCATCGCCGTCTCCTCCGTCAGTTCCTCGTGTACGCCCAGCAGTCGCCGCGCGCGACGCAGTGCATTCAGCGTACGGTTCACCGCGATCCGATGCGCCCAGGTCGAGAACTGCGAATCACCGCGAAAGGTCGGCAGCGCCCGGAAGATCTGGATCCAGACCTCCTGCGCGATATCTGCCGCCTCGTCAGCGTCGTGCACCAGCCTCCGCACCACGGCATCCACCCGTGGAGCGTGCTCGGCCCAGAGCGCTCGCATCGCCAGTTCGTCCCCGGCAACGGCGCGCGCGATCAACTCCTCATCGGTAGTCAACGGCGTGGTACGGACGAACGGTGGGGCGGGCGACCAGCACCGAGGCGGGCGCGAAACAGGACTCGACGATTGGACACGAGGCAGGCGGAAAGGGTTTACGACACCTGAGCGTTGGCGCTCGGGGGGGTGGGGACGGTGTTCTTGGGCGGGTGGGGACGGAGTTCCTGCGCGCTGGAACTCCGTCC
>JANPFJ010000457.1:0-10297 GCA_031423355.1 Gemmatimonadaceae bacterium
CTGCACGCGCCCATTGATCAGCGATGCCAGTCGCGCACCACCGAAGGCGCCGACCATCGCGATCACTCCGAATGTGGCAGCGGTGCGCAGGTTCACGTTGCCGGCTTTCCAGTGTCCAACCGCACCCGCAAGACTGGTCACTCCGATTACCGGCAGGCTCATCGCAATCGCCAGCTTGGGATCGTAGCCGAGCACGTACACGAAAATCGGCACCGTCAGGATCGACCCGCCGCCACCCATCATGCCGAGTGAGAGACCGACCAGTGCAGCGAGCATGTACCCGATGACGACCACCCGTGCCCCCATTGGCGCCTGACGTGCTTCCAGCACTGCAAGCCGCGGCATCACGAAAACTATACGACCATACAGCTATATAGTCAATGGCCCGTCGCCCGGGAGAAACCCCAAGGCACCTCCGCGTGCGTTCCGGTGTACCGTTCCTCAGCACATGAACAGGCTCCCCACTCCCCCGGTCTTCCTCGATCCAAGCGGCAGGCGCTGGCGCCGTGTGCGAGGGCTGGCCCTGAGCCTCAGCGTTGTCACCACCGTCCTGGCGGCGATGCTGATCGCGGTCGTCCTGATCCCGCCTGTGTTGCCTGCCGTCGTCGGCAGGCGACTGCATCGCGATCTCGCTGCCGCCCCGAAGTGGGCCACGACACGTGCGCGGCGGGAGCATCTCGCCTCGCGGCGACGGCTGTTCGCGGCGCTGGAGCACGAACATGCCGTCCCGGCACTTCGGCCCGGGCAACTGCCGCTGCCAACGTTTGGGGCCACCCGCGACATCCGCTCCGACACCGCGAAACGCGACGCGCTGGTCGCCGGCTTCTATGTCAATTGGGATGACAACTCCTTTGCTTCGCTGCGCGCCCACGCAGCAGAGCTCGACTGGGTGCTCTGCGAGTGGGGCTTCCTCAGCGCGGAAGGTGACTCAGCCGCCCTGACCATCGACCGCCGCGTGCCGTACCTGCTCGAACGACTGCCGGCGAAAGAACGGCCATCCGCGATGCTCATGGTGTCGAACTTCGACCGGAAGGCTGGCCGGTTCGATCCCATCCGGCTCCGGCGACTCCTCGGATCGCCACCATCGATGCAACGGGTGAGCGTTTCGCTTGCACGCGCTGTGCGGGAGTATCGGCTGGGCGGTATCGCCATCGATTTCGAACGGATTCCGGACGATCTGCGCCCGGCGCTGGTGCACTATCTCGGCGTGCTTCGCGCGGCGCTCGACAGCGCACCACCGTCGACCACTGGCCCCCCGCAGCCGCCGCCACCTCGATCGCTGCTGGTGCAGGCGGTCGGCGATGAAACGTCGGCCGCGGACCTGCGAGCATACTCAGCGGCCACCGACTTCACGGTGCTGATGCTCTACGATGAGCACTATCCCACCGGTGAAGCAGGGCCTGTCGCCAGCCAGCATTGGTACGACGCGAAGGCCGACAGCGCGTTGGCATCGGTGCCGAGTGAGAAACTGATCCTCGCCGTCGGTGCCTACGGATACGACTGGAACGACGGCGGCACCAGCCCCGCGGCAGAAGCGATGACGTTCCAGGAAGTCATGACAGCGGCGCGCCGGAACGGGAAGCTGCCACAGTATGACAAGGTGAGCGGAAATCCATACCTCACATGGACCGATCCCGACTCGACCGACCACGCCGTCTGGTACCTCGACGGTGTCACCGCCTACAACGAAATCGCAGCCGGACGTCGGCTTGGCATCGCAGGTCACGCCATCTGGCGACTCGGTGCTGAAGACCCGTCGCTCTGGCGCGTCCTCGGTCGCGCCGGGATCGAAGGAGCCGCTTCGGCACTCGCGACCATTCCTGCCGGCTACGATGTCGAGTTCGACGGCACCGGCGAACTGCTCACGATCAGCGCGCGACCCACGGTCGGTCGGCGACAGGTCACGATGGATTCCGCGTCCGGCGTGATCACCGATCAACACATCGCGGTGATCCCGACGCCATACATCGTCAAGCGCGCAGGCAGCGACAGCACGCGCGATCAGTCCGAGCCGAAGAAGGTGGCGCTGACCTTCGACGATGGGCCCGACGGTGCATGGACGCCAGCGATTCTCGACACGCTCAGAGCACACCACGCGCCCGCCACCTTCTTCGTCATCGGCGAGAATGTGCTCGTGCATCCGGGAATCGTTCGCCGCATGTGGGCCGAGGGGCACGAGATCGGGAACCACACGTTCACGCATCCCAACCTGGCGCTGGTCCCGACGTATGTCACGCGACTCGAGCTCGATGCCACCGAACGGTTACTCGAAGCGCTGATCGATCATCGCTCGGCGTACTTTCGACCGCCGTACTTTGGTGACGCCGAACCGACCACCGCGGACGAACTGGGACCGGTTGGAGTCGCCAGTGATCTCGGATACCTGACTGCCGGGTTGCACATCGACAGCGAGGATTGGCAGAACCCATCCGCCCGGACGATCGTCGACACCGTCCTGAGTCAGCGTGACCGTGGCAATGTGATCCTGTTGCATGACGGCGGTGGTACGCGCTCGAACACCGTTGCGGCACTCGGCCCCCTGATCGACTCCCTCCGCGCCCGCGGCGACACGATCGTGCTGCTTTCCGGACTGGTCGGACTCACTCGCGCCGACGCCATGCCGCTGCTGCCCGCATCCGGCGCCGCAGCGCGCTACCTCGAACTCGCCACCTTCGGCGCGCTCGGGCTGTTCGAGTGGGGGCTGCATTGGCTCTTCCTGATCGCGGTGGTGCTTGGCATGGCACGACTCGCCGTCGTGATGGCCCTCGCGATCGTGCAACGCCTCCGCCAGCGCCCGCACTTGACCGCCGGGTATCTGCCGGCGGTGAGCGTCATCGTCCCTGCGTACAACGAGGAGAAAGTGGTCGTCAAGACCATCGCCAGTCTGCTCGAACAGGACTATCCCTCCGCTCTCGAGATCGTGGTGATAGACGACGGGTCACCGGATAGCACCTATCAGACCGCACTCGATGCGTTTGGAGATCACGCCCGCGTGACGGTGCTGACGAAACCGAACGGCGGCAAGGCGAGTGCGCTGAACTTCGGCATCGCACACGCGCGCGGCGAGATCGTCATCGGACTCGATGCCGACACGGTCTTCGTGCCGGGAACGATCACGAAACTGGTCGCGCCGCTGGCTGATCCACGCGTCGGCGCCGTGGCCGGCAATGCCAAGGTCGGGAACCGCATGAACCTGGTGACACGGTGGCAGGCGGTCGAATACGTCACGAGTCAGAACCTCGACCGTCGTGCCTTCGCCTTGCTCGACTGCATCACGGTCGTGCCCGGCGCCATCGGTGCGTGGCGCAAAGACCTGGTCCTGCGCGCGGGCGGATTCAGCGACGACACGTTGGCCGAGGATCAGGATCTGACGCTCGCCATCCTGCGGCTTGGCTACCGTATCGCCTACGCCGATGCTGCGGTCGCATATACGGAGGCACCGGACACCTTGCGGACGCTGGCCAAGCAGCGATTCCGGTGGAGTTTCGGCACGCTGCAATGCATGTGGAAGCATCGCAGCGCGCTGCTGCGCCCATCCACTGGCACACTCGGCATGGTTGCGATGCCGAATGTCTGGATCTTTCAACTGGTTTTTGCCGCGCTGTCACCGCTGGCCGACCTGATCTTTCTCTGGAGCCTCGTCTCGGTGTGGCTCACGTGGCGCGAACATGGCGCCACCTACGCTGTCAGCAATCTCGAACAGGTGTTGACGTTCTATGCGGTATTCCTGCTGGTGGACTGGCTCGCGGCCGTGATCGCGTTCCTGATGGAGCCGGACGAAGATCGCCGACTCACCTGGCTGATTCTGTTGCAGCGATTCGCCTACCGACAGATCATGTACTGGGTCGTGGTGCGGTCGTTCGCGGCAGCGCTCCGCGGCCGGATCGTCGGCTGGGGCAAGCTGGAACGGAAAGCGACGGTCGAGGTGCCGACGTGAGCGACAGCACCGTCGACGACCGTTCTCGTTCTGATGTTCCCGTCGCACCCGGATCGGCGCGATGGCGGCGATGGATCGGACCGCTGGCCGCGCTCGCGCTGCTTGGTATCGCGCTGGTCATACTGCGTCAGGAACTCGCCGCGCACACGTACCGCGACATTGCCAGCGCTGTCCGCAGCTTTCCCCGCGCCAGGGTGATCGATGCGCTGTGGTGGACGATCATCGCCTATGCCGTGCTCCCTGGCTACGATCTGCTGGCGCTGGCGTACGTCGGCCGGCTCCACACTCGCACTCCCGATGACGACGGTGTGGCAACACGCGGCGTCGGTTTGACACGTGCCGGATTCGCCGGCCTCATCGCCTACGGCGTGAGCCAGACGCTCGGCTTTGCAGCCGTCACCGGCTCTGCAATTCGCTATCGCTTCTGGACCGCGTGGGGTCTCTCCACCGTCGAGATCGCACGAGCCGCAAGCTTCGCCGCCGCGACGTTCACGCTCGGTATCGTGATGGTGGGCGGACTGGCGCTGGCGCTCGAGCCGGCGACTGAGCTGACCGTCCTGCATCTGGCACCGATCGCTGCGCGCTCGATCGGCATCGCGCTGCTGTTCGTCATCGCCGCATTCGTCGCGTGGAGCTTCCGGGCGCGCGAACATCCGTTCCGGATCAACAACGCCGTCGCACGATGGCTCGGCGCTTCAGCCGATGGTGTCGTCGTGGACGCGCCGCGACCGTCACTGGCACTGGCGCAACTCGTCGTGGCGCTGGTGGACTGGTCCGCCGCGGCCGCGGTGCTGTGGGTGCTGCTGCCGGCCGAATCGCGCCCGCCATTCGCCGCGTTCGCGGGACTCTTCGTGCTCGCGCATACCGCGGGCCTGATCAGCCACGTGCCGGGCGGACTCGGCGTCTTCGAGACGTTGATGGTGCTCGGCCTGCGCCCGTTTCTTCCGGCCGGCGCGACGCTGGCCGCGCTGGTTGTGTATCGTGCGGTGTACTACCTGTTGCCCTTCTGCGGCGCGGTCGGTCTTTTCGCGACGTACGAAACACACAGGCGCAGCCGCCGCGTCCGTCGCCTTGCGTCTGCCGCCACACGCTCGGCAGGTGTCGTCGTCAGCACCGCGCGGCGGACCGGTACCGTTGCTGCCGCGCTCGGCCCATCGCTGGTGCCTTCCGTTGCGGCAGCGGCAGTGTTCGTCGCCGGGGCCGTGCTGTTGATCTCCGGGGCCACGCCAAGCCTACGTCCCCGTATCACCGCGCTCACCACCGCGCTGCCACTCGGCGTGATCGAGGTCTCGCATCTGCTGGGTTCTGTCGTGGGCGCGCTGCTTCTCGTGCTGGCATGGGCGCTGCGCCGCCGGCTTGGTGCGGCGTGGGGGCTGACGGTCGCGCTGCTGGTCGCCGGCATGGTGACATCGTTGCTGAAAGGCCTCGACTGGGAAGAGGCACTGGTCCAGTGCGTCGTCCTGGCGATGTTGCTCCCGTTCAAGCGTGCGTTCTACCGTCGTGCCGCGCTGACGGCCGAGCCGTTCGAACCCGGGTGGATCGTCGCGATCGTCGCTGTGCTGGGTGTCGCCGCGTGGGTCGGGTCGTTCGCGTTCCGACATGTCGAGTATGCCAATGACCTCTGGTGGCGCGTTCACCCGCATGCCGATGCCCCGCGGTTTCTCCGCGCCATGCTCGGCAGCGGAGGCGCGCTGGCGGTATTCGGAGCCGTCCGCCTCCTGCGTCCGGCGCGCCCGATGAGAGTGGAGCCGGACGCCGACGCCATGGAGCGCGCCGCGCGCATTGTGCGCCAGAGTACTGACCCCGACGCCTATCTCGCTCTCGTCGGTGACAAGTCGCTCATGTTCCGTTCCCCGCACGAAGAGCACAGCAGCCAAGGGGCACCATCCCGCGCCGAAGACGACGTCGACGGCTTCGTGCAGTACGGCGTTGCCGGACGCAGTTGGGTGTCAATGGGCGATCCTGTGGTCGCCGATACCGTGCTCCGCGCCGAGAATGGCAACGCCGATCCGCTCGCCAGCCTTCGGGTGCAAGGCGCGTTGGCGTGGCGCTTCAAGGAGGAGGCGGACGCACACAACGGCTGGCCTGTCTTCTACAAGGTCGGTCCGGAGACGTTGCCGCTCTACATCGACCTGGGCCTCACCTTTCTCAAACTCGGCGAGGAAGCGCGCATCGACTTGCGCAGCTTCTCGCTGGAGGGAGGGGCCAACAAGTGGATGCGCCGTGCGATCAAGGACGTCGAGAAAACCGGCGCGAGGTTCGAGCTGATTCTGACGGAATCGGTTGAGGCCGCGTTGCCGGAGTTGCGCGCTGTGTCGGACGAATGGCTGCAAAGCAAGAGTGTGCGGGAGAAGGGTTTCTCGCTCGGCTATTTCGACGAGGCGTATCTGCGTCATGCACCAATCGCCGTCGTCCGCATGCAGCACGCTCCGGTTGAGGGCGAACCGGTTGACGAGCGTCACCACATCGTGGCCTTCGCCAACCTCTGGACCGGTGCAGCACAGGCCGCGCTCTCGGTCGACCTGATGCGATTCTCCGCACACGCGCCAAAAGGCGTGATGGACTACCTGTTCATTCAACTGATGCTCTGGGGTCAGCGGGAAGGTTTCTGCAGCTTCAATCTTGGCATGGCCCCGCTGGCCGGACTCGAGGCACGAGAGCTTGCACCGGTGTGGGCAAAAGCCGGCGCGTGGCTGTATCGGCACGGCGAACACTTCTACAACTATGACGGGCTGCGCCGGTACAAGGAGAAGTTCGATCCCGTGTGGGAACCGCGATATCTCGCGTCACCTGGCGGGCTCGCATTGCCGCGCATTCTCGCAAACGTCGCCTCGCTCATCTCCGGGGGAATCACCGGATTGGTGCGCAAATGATCTCCCTCAACCGATCACGTTCTTCCAACATGCCGCATCGTCAGCCGTTGCCAGGGCTGGTCCGCACGATCCTCGCGACCACATCACTGGCTGTACTCACGGCCGTGTCACTCACGGCGCAGCAGGTGAGCGCGCGCGACTCGGTGCGCGACCTGCCGCTGATCGAAGTTCCTGCCCAACAGCCCGGTTCCGGGACCGTCGCGATTTTCCTCTCCGGCGATGGAGGATGGGCCAGTCTCGACAAGCAGGTTGCCCAGGTGTTTGCGGAGCATGGCATCGGAGTGATCGGCCTCAACTCCAGAGCCTACCTGTCTTCCGCGAAGTCGCCGGCGCAGGCTGCGAACGATGTGGCACGCATCGCACGCGCCTACCTCACTCAGTGGTCTGGTACGCGGCTGGTGCTGATCGGCTATTCACGTGGCGCAGTCATGCTTCCGTTTGCCGCGACGAGACTGCCGGCTGATCTCAAGCGGCGGATCGCGCTGCTCGCCATGCTCGGGCTCGAGCAGAACATGAATTTCGTGTTCCACTGGACCGACATCGTTCGAAACACGAAGCGCCCGGATGATCTACCGGTTGGCCCGGAGCTGCTGCGACTGCGCGGCACACCGATGCTGTGTGTCTACGGCAGTGCGGAGCCGGACTCTCCGTGCCGTGGAGCGGACCCGACGCTCATGCAGCAGATCGTCCGCACGGGCGATCACCACTTTGGCGGCAACTATCGCGAACTGGCTCAACTGTTGCTCGCGGCAGTGCCTCCTCCAGCGCCCTGACGGATCGCATGTCGAATCGTCGCACCAGACAGCGGGTCCTTGCGCTGCAGTGGCGCATGGCGCTCGGCGCCGCGACGCTCGGCACGCTCGCACTGGCTGGGTGCGCCAGGCTCGTCGGCGTCCGGCCGCTGACGACCGCGCGACCCGGCAGCACGTCCTACCACGAGCTTCATGTCGGCGGGCGCACGCGGCGATTCCTGCTGCATCTGCCCCCTGCCGCGGCGTCGCAGCGAGTGCCACTCGTGCTCGCGTTCCACGGGCACCACGGAAATGGCGCAGTACTGCAGGGCCAGTCGCACCTCGATGCCGTCGCAGATCGGTTCGGCTTTGCGATCGCGTATCCCGACGGCACCGGACGCTTCGGCTATCTCGGGCTCTCGTGGAACGCGGGCACGTGCTGTGGCAACGCGCATACGGATAGCATCGACGATGTGGCGTTCACCGACTCACTCATCGCCACCACCGGCCGCACGCTGGCGGTCGACGTGACGCGGGTGTTCGCCGTCGGATTTTCTGCGGGTGGGATGCTTGCGCTTCGGCTGGCGTGTGAACGCGCGAACGAGTTTCTTGCCGTCGCGGACATACAGGGGGCGATGCCGGATGTGCCCTGCACCCCGGCGCGATCAGTCGCAGTGATGCTGGTGCAGGGCGCCGAGGATGATGAATTGCGGTACGACCTCCGGACGTTGCGACGTCCTCAGGGACACTCCTTCGCACACTCGCTGGAGCAGTCACTGGCATTCTGGGCTCGCAGCAACGGCTGCAGGCCAGGCGCCGTCGTGACCGACAGTCAACCAGAGGCAAAACGAACACGCGCCATCGGGTGCGGGGACGGCAACGCCGTCGAGCTGGTGACCGTGGCCAGGCATCCGCATGCCTGGCCCGGCGGCGATCGCACATGGTGGTTCGCACCACGCCCGGCACAGGGCATCGATGCGTCAGAGCTCGTACTCGAGTTCTTCCGAGATATCGCCGCCGGGCGGCGCACTGTGCCGCGGCCGTCCAGCGCACGGCAAGGCGCTCCGTCGCGCTGATCGCAGCTGGCAGCACACCCGCACTGCGGCATTCCCGCCGGAGTGCGGGTGTGGGAATACCGTGCAGTCTCCGTCTGATTACGCCCGCGTCAGCTTCTTGTACCGCACCCGGTGCGGCTGATCTGCGTCCGATCCCTTCCGGCGCTTCAGGTCATCGATGTACGCCTGGTAGTTGCCTTCGAACCAGACCGTCTCCGAGTCCCCTTCGAACGCCAGGATGTGCGTCGCGATGCGGTCGAGGAACCAGCGATCGTGGCTGATGACCACGGCGCAGCCGCTGAAGTCGAGCAACGCATCTTCCAGCGCCCGCAGCGTGTCGACGTCCAGATCGTTGGTCGGTTCGTCGAGCAGCAGCAGGTTGCCGCCACTCATCAGCGTCTTGGCCAGGAACAGTCGGTTGCGTTCACCACCCGACAGCGTCGAGACCAGTTTCTGCTGATCGGCACCACGGAATCCGAAGCCACTGACATACGCGCGCGAGTTGAGTTCGCGAGTGCCAACCGGAATCATCTCGCGGCGACCGCTCACTTCTTCCCAGACCGTGCGCGCGCCGTCCAGTGTACGACTCTGGTCGCCGTAGCCGATCTGTACGGTCGAGCCGAGTGTCAGCGAGCCGCCGTCCGGCTTCTCCGCATCGGTGATGATACGGAACAGCGTCGTCTTGCCGGCGCCGTTCGGGCCGATGATGCCAACGATTCCGGCGCGTGGCAGATCAAATGAGAGCTGGTCGTACAGGAGTACGTCGCCGTAGCCCTTTTTCAGATTCTTCGCGATCACCACATCGGCACCAAGGCGCGGCGCCGGCGGAATCACGATTTCGTTCTTCATCGCGCGTTCCTGGCCGAGTTCACCGGCGAGGTCCTCGTAGGCCTGCAGACGGGCCTTGTTCTTGGCCTGGCGCGCCTTCGGTGCCATGCGCACCCATTCCAGCTCGCGGTCGAGCGTCTTCTGCTTCTGGCTCTCCTTCTTCTCTTCCGTCTTCAGGCGTGCGGCCTTCTGCTCCAGCCAGCCGGTGTAGTTCCCTTCCCAGGGAATTCCCTTGCCGCGATCGAGCTCGAGGATGTACTGCGCCACGTTGTCGAGGAAGTATCGATCGTGCGTGATGGCGATGACCGTTCCGGCAAACTCCGCCAGATAGCGCTCCAGCCACGCGACGCTTTCCGCATCCAGATGGTTCGTCGGTTCGTCCAGCAGCAGCATATCCGGCTGCTCGAGCAGCACGCGACAGAGCGCGACCCGTCGACGCTCGCCGCCGGACAGATTGGTCACGGCCGCATCGGGCGGCGGACAGCGCAGCGCGTCCATCGCGATTTCGACCTTGTTGTCGAGATTCCACAGGTCGAGCGTGTCGATCTGCTCCTGCACGCGTGCCTGTTCCGCCAGCAGCTTGTCCATCGCCGCGTCGTCCATCGGCTCGCCGAACGCCATGCTGATCTCGTTGAACCGATTCAGCAGTTCGCGCTGCGCCTTGACGGCGACTTCCACATTGCCGCGAACATCCAGCGTCGGGTCGAGCTTCGGCTCCTGCTCCAGATAGCCGATCCGTGTCCCTTTGTGGGCCCAGGCCTCTCCCTGGAACTCCGTGTCCACGCCCGCCATGATCCGCAGCAGCGAGCTCTTGCCCGCGCCGTTGCCGCCAAGGACGCCGATCTTGGCGCCCGGGTAGAACGAGAGCCAGAT
>JANPFJ010000458.1:0-1570 GCA_031423355.1 Gemmatimonadaceae bacterium
ATCGTTGTACAAATCACTTATCGATGAGGTTCGGATGTCCATCGTCACGGTATCGCCGAAGTTTCAAGTCGTCATTCCGCGGGCGATTCGCGAAGCTCTGCGCTTGCAGCCCGGACAAAAGGTGCAAGTACTGCAGTATCAGAATCGCGTCGAGTTCATTCCGGTGCAGGCCATGCGCAAGATGCGCGGATTCCTGAAGGGTATTGATACGACCGTAACGCGTGACGGAGACCGCGTGTGAATCTGATCGATTCTTCTGCGTGGCTCGAATACTTCGCCGGAGGTCGAAACGCACTCCGGGTCACCGCTGCCGTTGAGGATATTGAACGCTTGTTAGTGCCGACCATTGTGATTCTGGAGGTCACCCGACGAGTCATGCAACAGCGCGACGAAGATGCCGCACTGCAGGTAGCGGCGATGTTGCATCAGGGCCACGTCGTGCCGCTGGATAGCGGAATTGCCCTGACCGCAGCCCATTTTGGCGTCGCGCACAAGTTGCCGCTGGTAGACAGCATCATCTTCGCCACGGCAAAGCAGTTCAATGCGACCATTTGGACGTTCGATGCCGATTTCAGAGACCTCGATGGGGTGCGATACTTCTCCAAATCGTAGGAGGGCCACGGTCGTGGCGTCCGCAAAGGATCTGGCCAAACGGGAAACGGAGCCGGCGACATCGCCGGCCCCGCTTCCGCGCAGCGTGTAGCGTGTAGCGTGTAGCGTGTAGCGTGTAGCGCGTAGTGCTTAGTGCTTAGTGCTTGAACGTAAGGTTCGCGATCCCGCCGTTATACGCGAACATGTCCTGGCAACTCGGGGACGGGATGGCGTACCCGGCCGGTGCGGTGATCTCACAAATCCGGTGTAGTTTGGCGCTCCTGCCGTAGAACGTCAGGATGCCGACGCTCGGGTTTATGTCGTCCACGTTGTCTGTGCGCTGCATCCAAGGTGCTGAACCGTCCGCCCAACCCACCGTAAATGTGGCGCCGCCCAGCAAGACGCTGTTGGAGGCCCGTCGCACATAGACAATGAAGAGCGGGTTTATGGGCATGGAGATCGTCCCCATATTCACGCTCGACCACTGCGAACTGACCTGCTTGGTGGCGTTCAGACGGTCGTACTTGCTGAGGGCAGCGATGACGGTGGCTTCGTAGACCGTGCTCCGGGACAGGGTAACCGTGAGGTAGCCCGATCGCTTGTCGGCGTCGTCAGCCGAATTGTCCACCACGTTGATGGGTGTGCCGTTGGCCCCGGATTTGAAGGCCACCGTGGTACCGCCAATCAGTGCGCCGCTGGGGGTCTCTTTTACGGTAAGGCTCACCGACACCGTTTGCCGGGTCGGCGGCGTCCGATCCAAACCGGCCGTCATCTCAACGGCTTGCTCAGGGGCGGTGGCGGGCGCATCAGTACAGGCGGCGAAGGCCAGCGCTGTCAGGGCGGTCAGCGCGGGGGCGACGAAGCGGAGCGAGCGGGTCATGGTCGAATCCTTGGGTGGAAGTGCGGTTCGGGAGTCCTGCCATCACATCAGGCGGGGAGCGGTGGTCGTGCCGCCCCGCAGCGACTGGCGATGGAGACA
>JANPFJ010000459.1:0-2226 GCA_031423355.1 Gemmatimonadaceae bacterium
GACGTGAGCGCAGGCTTGACGACGAAGTCCTGCAGCGACCGCAGCTCGCTCAGGTTCCGCGTCCCGGTCGTGTCGGCAAGGATGTACTGCATCACCCACCCGACTCCGGTGGCATCAGGGCCGAGCGTCGGTCGCGCCGCATCAGGCAATCGATTGCGCACGCCGTTCAGGTACTCCACCACGCGACTGCGCGCCCAGTACAGATCGGTGCCGTCCTCGAACACGACGTACACCGCCGACAGTCCGAACTGACTCATGCCGCGCACCACCTTGGTGTGTGGCACCTTGAGCAGCTCCGTCTCGAGCGGATACGTGATCTGGTCCTCCACCAGCTGCGGCGCCTGTCCGGGCCATTCGGTCATCACGATCACCTGCACGTCCGAGAGATCGGGAATGGCGTCCACCGGCGTGCGCACCACCGCGATCACTCCCGCGACGGTGAGGACGGTTGTGACCAGTGCGACAGCCAGACGATGCGTGACGGACCACGCGATGAGACGCGAGAGCATCGTCAGGGCCTCGCCGGCGGGAGCGCTTTCGCCGGTGTAGAGCCAGCTCCGCGTATGTCCATGCCTTTCATGTCCATACCCTTCATGTCCATGCCCTGCATGTCCGTGTCGGATGATCCCTTCGCGGTGCCCATCCCGATCATGCTGCGCATCACTTCTGCCATGTTCGACTCCGATTCGAGCAGGAACTGCGCCGACGTCACAACCCGTTGCCCGATGGTCAGGCCTGCCAGGATCTCGACCAGATCCGTCGTCGCTGCGCCGACTTCGACGTCGTGCGGCATCAGCTGTCCGCCACCCATGTCCACGAAGACGACCGACCGGTCGCCGGTCTCGATGACGGCGGCGCGTGGCACCGTGAGCACGCGGCGCCCGGGGGAAGCGATGGCTACGGTGGCAAACATCCCCGGCTTGAGCACGCCGTCATCGTTCCGAACCAGCACGCGTGCACTGAGCGTGCGTGATTGATCGCCCACGGTGGGATAGATGTACGAGACGCGCCCGGTGTACGCGCGACCCGGGACGCCGGAAACCGTGTAGGACGCCGACATGCCGTCGCGGACGCTGGCACCAGTCGCGGCCGGGATACGCACATCGATCCACAATTTCGACAGGTCGGAGATCGTGAACAGCGGCATGCCCACCTGCACCGCCTGCCCTTGCGACACCGAGCGCTCCGTCAGCACTCCACTCACGGGCGCGATGATCGCCGTCGTCCGCCGGACCCGGTTCGTGCGCAGAATCTCGTCGATCTGCGCATCGCTCACATCGAGCAACCGGAGTCGCCGCCGCGCTGCGCTGAGCAGACTCCCGTCGTCGCGCGTCGTCGCGTTCTCCGCCTGCAGACGGAGTCGCTGCGCGACGAGCAGTTCCTCCTCGGCAACCAGCACCTCAGGCGAGTAGACCTCGGCCAGCACTTGTCCGCGCGTGACGCGCTGCCCGGTCACCTTCGCATCGAGCCGTTCGATGTAGCCGGCGACCTTCGTCGTCACTGCAACGACGCCCGACTCATCCACCGACACGGTGCCGACAGTCCGGAACGAGCCACGCAGCTCGCGCACCACCGCCGAGTCGAATGTGATGCCGAACTGCCTGATGGCCGCGGCGGACAGCAGTGCCGAACCGTCAGCGCTCATCTGCATGCCGGGCATTGCGGCGTCGGAGCCCGTCGCACGCGTCGAGTCCGTGCCCGCGCGAGGCGGAGACGCGGCTTCTCCTCGCTGATTGCATCCGACGAGGATCGCGGTCATCGTGCCGAAGAGGGTGATCCGCGCCCGAAGAGCGCGAAGTGAATCGCGTGACTGGAGCTTCATGGCAATACCTCTGATCCGACGACGAGTTCGAGGGCGGCGACACTCTTTGCAAACTCGGAGAGAGCGCGCGCGACGGTCATTGTGTCATTCAGCAGCGCGGCTTCCGCGCTGAGAACGTGCGCCAGCGAACCGCTGTTGCCGCGGTAGCTGGCGAGTGCGGCATCGACCGCGGCCCGGCGCTGCGGTATCACCGAGGCCTGATAGAGTGCGAGTCGCGCTCGCGCGCGCTCCGCTGACGTGAGCAGCGAGGCGATGGTGCCGTACACCTCATTACGCTGCGTGTCGTGCTCTGCTTCGAGTGCCGCTGCCTCGGCCCGCGCGGATGCGATCACTTCGCCCTGGTTCGTGCGACGCTGCAGCCGCAGCGGAATCGCCACCTGCAGCGTGAGCATGTCGGGCAGCCG
>JANPFJ010000460.1:0-1739 GCA_031423355.1 Gemmatimonadaceae bacterium
AATACGGCCGCGAGCGCGGCGAGTGCGTACTCGATCGCTTCTGCACTGCGGCCGTCTTGCGCGAGATCCGTCACCGCGCTGCGGACGTGGGCGAGTGCGACACCGCCCGCCGTGTTCGGCAGCATCATCCCGGCCGATGGGTGTTCGCGTTGCGCGGAGGCGGTGTGCGTGGACGTCATGCGTGCGGATCACTACCCCGCGATCGCACGCATGTTTCACGACATTGCCCCGTTCACGTTACACGCTTCGCATCGCACACTTCGCGTTGCACACGTCGCGTTGCGCACGTCGGTGCGCTCGTCGATGTCCGCCGTGCAGGCTCATGATGCCCGCACGGCCGCAGTATGGTGCGGTCCATGGGGCGACCGATGCCAGCGCGGCCGCCGACGGGCGTTGCGGAGATCGAGGCCTTCCAGCATGAGCATCAACTCACCCGCATCCACGTCCACGTGCTGCTGTCCCGCGCGCGGCGCCACCGGCACGCGAAACGTGCCGCGTTCCAGCCGTTTGTACACGACCACAAAGCCGGTGCGATCCCACGCCAACATCTTGATCCGATCGCGTCGCTTGTTCAGGAACACGAAGAGATGACCGCTGAGTGGGTCCGCGCCGATCACACTGCGCGTCAGCGCAGACAATCCATCAAAGCCGCGTCGTAAATCACACGGCGCGGCGGCCACGTAGATGCGGACCGCCGCGGACAGCGTAAACATCTCAGGCGTGCGGCTCGAGCGCGGCCAGCACCGCGCGGAGCGCTTCGGGTACCACGCCGCGAACACGAATCACCTGAATCTCCATCGGGGCGGCGTCACCCGCGTCGCCGCGCGTCGACAGCACGCGCACGGGATGGAACCCCGCCGGTCCGCGGTCGGTCGCCGCGCCGCGCGCGTCCGCCGTCGTGATCCGATAGTAGAGCCGGTGCACCGCGATGCCGTAGCGGCGCGCAAACGCCGTCGGCGACTCGCCACTCCGCCGCCACGCCGCCACGATCCGCTGCCCCTCGTCCTCGCTCCACACCCGCTGCGCCGCGAGCCGCTGCACGTCGCCATCCATCGTGTCCATCATTGCTCCTTTCGTTTGTCGTGAACCCACAGAACGAAAGAAGATCGTTACGCCATTACCGCATGGAAACATGGGAAATCCGGACGCTTACCACCCGAATGAAGCCCCAGAGCCCAAAGAGAAGTGATTCTCGGTGGCACGTCCCTGAAGGCTTTGCGTCAGGGTGGCCCGGCCAGTGGGGTGAAGGGGTCAGGAGGCTTAGCGCATGGCCCCGATTCGATAGGGTGCAGCTGCTCCTCAATCCGGAATCTCCACTGTTCAATGAGCCGTGATTTTCAATGGCACCGGGGATCGATCTGGGGTGCCAGAGTCAGCATGCGATTCATGAATTTGGAATCGTGCTATTCGTCCCGAGATCAATTTGCCGACGCTGGCAACCCGAGAAGCTTTGACTCTTCTTCTGATAATTCACGGCAACCGACTTCCAAGAAGTCGCTGTGGTACTGCCAGTCAGAGTACAGCAGCAGCTTCCAGTGACTTTTCTGTCGATGGCAAAGAACAGCTTGAAAACAGTCATCCGCAGACGCTGTACACCAAGCAAAGTCTTTGAACAAATGACACGCGGGCTGGCCACAGTCGAGCAAATCAGGCAGAGGCGCAGGCGACTCCGGCGTTGACCATTTCTCAGCGAGTTGTGCAATTGTCAGAACATCCAGAACTCGGACCTTTAGCCATGC
>JANPFJ010000461.1:0-2009 GCA_031423355.1 Gemmatimonadaceae bacterium
CCATTTCGGCGCCGGAACGGACGACGTGACCATCGCGCATGCGGTGCAGTCGCGCGCGCTGGGCATCGGTGCGTTGTCTCGCTACTGTCATGGCCCGGCGTTGCATCGTGGGCTGCTGCTCAGCTATGGCGCCGCGACGCCCGAATTGATTGCGCACGATCTCGCGGCGCTGTCGCCGGTGATCCGATCGAGCTGAAGTGGCACTTCCCGGCGCCTCGGAATAGCGCCTGTCGCAGGGCGTTGAGCGCCTGAGCCGTGTCTGAAACCGCTGGCGACGGCATCCCGTACGGGGATCATTGCTGAAATATCAGCAGTTTCCACGTCGGTCATCTGAACACGAGACAACGCGAATGGTCTACCGACTCGCAGGCCGCACCGCTGCACTGCTTGCCCTCAGTGCAGGAATGCTCGAGGCGCAGCCCCCGCAACGGAATCGCAGCACAGCGCGCGACGACAGCCTGCGACGCTATCTGCGCACGGAGATGGCCGAACGGAAGATTCCAGGCCTCCAGGTCGCGATCGTGCGCGGGGGTCGCGTGGTGTTTCGCGGCGCGTATGGCACCGCCAACCTGCAGTACCGGCTGCCCGTCACCGACTCCACGGTCTTCTCGATCAACTCGGCCACCAAGGCATTTACTGGTGTCGCGATCATGCAACTCGTCGAGCGGGGGCAGGTTGATCTCGCCGCACCTGTATCGACGTATCTCGACAGCCTGCCCGCAGCGTGGCAACCGGTCACGATCCGCCAGCTGCTGTCGCACATCTCCGGAATTCCAGACGTGCTCGATGCAGAGGGCGACTTGCCGATGGGAGAATCGGAAAGCGAAGCGCTGCGGCGAGTGGCCCAGCTGCCAATGGCGTTCGCCACCGGCGAGCGTTTTCAATACAACCAGACGAACTATCTGCTGCTCGGCCGAGTGATTCGCAAACTCACCGGGCAGCGTTTCCCGCAGTTCGCGGCGCAACAACAACTGGCTCCGGCCAGAATGCTGCAGACGGGCTTTGGTGACTCGCGCGATGTCATCCGCAACAAGTCGCAGTCGTACCGGTTTGTGCCGGTGCCGGACGACACCGCATCGCGACAGCTCACCAACGTGTTCGAGCGGTTCCCTGAGTACCTCTGGACAGCGGCGGCGATGAACAGCACCGCCGATGATGTCGCGCGCTGGATCATCGCGCTGCAGAACGGATCGCTGCTCAAGCGCCCCGGGAGCCTGGCTGCGATGTGGACCGTCCCGACCTGGAATGACGGCAAACCGAACTGGTGGGCGCTTGGCTGGCCGGCGATCACTCGGCCCGCGCACCGTGTCCGCGCCGGCATCGGCGGCGGCCGCTCGGCCTTCTTCATCTATCCCGACGATGATCTGGCCATCGTCGTGCTGACGAACCTGTCGGGCGGATCACCCGAAAATTTCATCGACGGACTCGCCAGCTTCTACCTGCCGGGGCTTGGTGGCAGCCGCCGCGGGGCGAAGCCGTAGCCCCACCGGGCTTGACAACCCGAGTGATGTGCTGAATAATCAGCACAGTTGAAAAATCAGCACCTCCTCCGGAACCGACGCATGAACGCCAAGCCCAGCCCCTCGGAAGACCTCACGCGACGCGAACGACAGGTGATGGACATCCTGCACCGCCGCGCTGAGTCCACCGTGGCCGAGATCATGGCCGAATTGCCGGACCCGCCCACCTACTCCGCGGTGCGGTCGATCCTGCGCATCCTCGGCGAAAAGCAGGTGATCGCCTTTCGCGAGGACGGGCCGCGCTACGTGTACTTCCCTGCCGCCCCAACCGAACAGGCACAGGCCGATGTGCTGGATCACGTCGTTCGCACGTACTTCGCCGGTTCCACCGAACAGGCCATGACCGCCCTGCTCAGGATGTCGGATACGACGCTGACCGATGCGGAACTCAAGTCACTGCGTGCCCGGATCGCCGGCGCTCGCAAGAGCGGGAGGTAGTCATGCTCGATCAACTCACCGTGAGTCAGTCCGCGGCGCTGATGCCAGCGC
>JANPFJ010000462.1:0-2010 GCA_031423355.1 Gemmatimonadaceae bacterium
CCATTTCGGCGCCGGAACGGACGACGTGACCATCGCGCATGCGGTGCAGTCGCGCGCGCTGGGCATCGGTGCGTTGTCTCGCTACTGTCATGGCCCGGCGTTGCATCGTGGGCTGCTGCTCAGCTATGGCGCCGCGACGCCAGAACTGATTGCGCACGATCTCGCGGCGCTGTCGCCGATGATCCGATCGAGCTGAAGTGGCACTTCCCGGCGCCTCGCAATAGCGCCTGTCGCAGGGCGTTGAGCGCCTGAGCCGTGTCTGAAACCGCTGGCGAAGGCATCGCGTACGGGGATCATTGCTGAAATATCAGCAGTTTCCCGGTGGGTCATCTGAACACGAGACAACGCGAATGGTCTACCGACTCGCAGGCCGCACCGCTGCACTGCTTGCCCTCTCGGCAGGAATGCTGAATGCGCAGCCCCCGCAACGGAATCGCACCACGGTGCGCGACGACAGCCTGCGGCGCTATCTGCGCACGGAGATGGCAGAACGGAAGATTCCCGGGCTCCAGGTCGCGATCGTGCGCGGGGGGCGCGTGGTGTTTCGCGGCTCGTTCGGCACCGCGAACCTGCAGTACGGGCTGCCCGTCACTGACTCCACGGTTTTCTCGATCAACTCGGCCACCAAGGCGTTCACCGGTGTCGCGATCATGCAACTCGTCGAGCGGGGCCAGGTGGATCTCGCCGCACCGGTATCGACATATCTCGACAGCCTGCCCGCAGCGTGGCAACCGGTCACGATCCGCCAGCTTCTCTCGCATATCTCCGGAATCCCAGACGTGCTCGATGCAGAGGGCGATCTGGTCATCGGGGAATCCGAAACCGCAGCATTGCGGCGCGTCGCACAGCTGCCGATGGCGTTTGCCACGGGAGAACGGTTTCAATACAACCAGACGAACTATCTGTTGCTCGGCCGAGTGATTCGCAAACTCACCGGGCAGCGTTTTCCGCAGTTCGCGGCGCAACAACAACTGGCTCCGGCCAGAATGCTGCAGACGAGCTTTGGTGACTCGCGCGATGTCATCCGCAACAAGTCGCAGTCGTACCGCTTTGTGCCGGTGCCAGACGACACCGCATCGCGCCAGCTGACCAACGTGTTCGAGCGGTTCCCTGAGTACCTCTGGACAGCGGCGGCGATGAACAGCACCGCCGATGATGTCGCGCGCTGGATCATCGCGCTGCAGAACGGATCGCTGCTCAAACGCCCCGGGAGCCTGGCGGCGATGTGGACCGTCCCGACCTGGAATGACGGCAAACCGAACTGGTGGGCGCTTGGCTGGCCGGCGATCACTCGGCCCGCGTACCGTGTCCGCGCCGGCATCGGCGGCGGCCGCTCGGCCTTCTTCATCTATCCCGACGATGATCTGGCCATCGTCGTGCTGACGAACCTGTCGGGCGGATCACCCGAGAATTTCATCGACGGGCTCGCCAGCTTCTACCTGCCGGGGCTTGCCGCCAGCCGCCGCGGGGCGAAGCCCTAGCCGCGCCGGGTCTTGACAATCCCGGGGCTGTGCTGAATAATCAGCACAGTTGAAAAATCAGCACCTCTTCCGGATGAGACGCATGAACGCCAAGCCCAGCCCCTCGGAAGACCTCACGCGACGCGAACGACAGGTGATGGACATCCTGCACCGGCGCGCTCAGTCCACCGTGGCCGAGATCATGGCCGAATTGCCGGACCCGCCCACCTACTCCGCGGTGCGGTCGATCCTGCGCATCCTCGGCGAGAAGCAGCTGATCGCCTTCCGTGAGGACGGGCCGCGCTACGTCTACTTCCCGTCCGCTCCCACGGAGCAGGCACAGGCCGATGTGCTTGATCACGTCGTGCGCACGTACTTCGCTGGATCCACCGAACAGGCCATGACCGCGCTGCTCAGGATGTCGGATACGACGCTGACCGATGCGGAACTCAAGTCACTGCGTGCCCGGATCGCCGGCGCTCGCAAGAGCGGGAGGTAGTCATGCTCGATCAACTCACCGTGAGTCAGTCCGCGGCGCTGATGCCAGCGC
>JANPFJ010000463.1:0-13319 GCA_031423355.1 Gemmatimonadaceae bacterium
ACCAGTTCCTTGCCGGCGCCGATCCCATCCGCGTACCGACGCACGCGCGCCAGTCCTGCCGGCGTCTGCATCGAGGCGAAGGTGACCGCGGCGGAGTCGGGCGGGGAACCGCTCACGTTCACCAACTGGACCAGCCGCAGCGATGTGGTCGGCCGCAGTCGGATCAGGTTGCCGATCTCGAAGCTCTGGATGAACACCGGAGCGGAGCGGTCCACCCACCCCACGCGACGCAGTGATGCCAGCATCTTTTCCTCGATCGGCAAGCCGATGCGCCGGAAGTGTGAGGGATGCTTCGTCTCAGGGTACACCCCCACTGGCCGTCCGCGCTCCTTCCCGAGCCTGATCGCCAGATCGAGCACCTCGTCGAACGTGGGAATCCCGAATTGCCCGTCAAAGCCGTGGCCGCGGGTGGCGATGCGTTCCTTCGCCCGCAGCGTCCTGAGCTCGGCGAGAGTGAAGTCCTCCGTGAACCAGCCCGTGATGTTCTCACCGTCGATGACCGCACTGCGTCTCCGCTCGGGAAACTTCTCCGCCACGTCGGTTGTACCGCCGATTTCGTTTTCGTGCCTCGCGATCAGGACGCCGTCCCGGGTGCTGACCAGATCCGGCTCGATGTAGTCCGCCCCCCCAGCCACCGCAACGCTGTAGCTGGCGAGCGTGTGCTCCGGTCGATCGCCACTGGCGCCGCGGTGGCCGATGATGATCGGCAGTCGCCCGCCTGTGGGGGTATCGGCCGGCGCTGGCTGGAGCGGCGCAAACGCGATGCATATCGCGGACGTCATCAGGAATCGGTGCGGAGTCATGGACGTATCCTGCCGCGGTGCAAGCCGACGCGCGAGTGTCAGGCTGCCATGTGGCCGAGCTGTGACGCGCACCGGACCAGCCCGAACGCACGATGCCCGCTCTGGGCGGGCATCGTGATCCTGCCGCGGAAACGCGAACTACTCGGGATTCGCGTTCCGCCCTGACTTCGATCGACGCTGAATGTTGCCGGCGTCGGTCCTCGCTTCGCCGTCTGCCGAGACCCGACCGACCGGCATCCGGTACAACTGCGCGGCAGTGTTGCGGTCAGCGTCGCTCAATTCGGCCACCTCGACCCAGGGCGCCATGATGTTGCGTGCATCCGACGTGTGCCCAAGCCCGATCGCGTGCCCGAGCTCGTGCAGTGCCACCGCGCGCAGCGCCTTGGGCGTCTGTGGAAGCCCGTCGCTCGCATGGGTGCTCAACGTGATTCTGGCACGCGTGATCCATCCTTTGGCCGTGCTCCACCAGACGGTGCGCCCACTTTCGTCGGCCCCGAGCCGTTCCGTCCAGAGCACCAGCAGTTCTGCCCCCGCCGAATCGCCAACGAATCGAAAGCTGAGAGGGAGGCCGGCAGCCGACCACTCGTCGATTGCCTCCCGCGCCATTTCCGGGAACGCGCCGTCCCAGCCGTTCAGGGCCTGCCGGGGCGACTGGACCCAGACACGGATTGGATCCTCGGTTCGCGCCGGCCAGCGGCGCACCGTGGAATCGCGAGCCAGCAACAGCTCCGGAAGGTAGTTTTGCGTCCGTGCGTCAGCCGTGAAGTCCAGATCGTAGTCGAGCGGCAGGCGCACGGTCGGCGCGCTGAGTGCCGACAATGCGGGTGTTGCAAACGGCGTCGCGAAGTGAATCCCGCGGACCGAAAACGCGGCGGCTGCGTCCTGGGCGCTCAGCGCTGACGGCAAACTGACGCTGAAGGCGCAGATGGTGTACAGGAGCAGCGAACGGGGATGGTGCATGGATCCTTGCCGCAGGGCGCGTCGTCGCGCGGTGTCGCAGGGTGCCTCTCAACGTTCTGATGACGAGCCCGACCATTGGGCGTAACATGGTTTTCCAACTCATCCATTGAGGTCTTAAATGGTTGCACAGCAGCGACATAGGAAAATTAACGCTCGCCAATGGTTCCTGCTGAGTGCGGTATGAATACCACACTTGTTTGCTGTCGGAGTCCCCGGTGGGCCGACAGGGGCCCGATTCGCAGGCCCCGGTGTCACGCCAGCGCGACAGCGAGGTGCGCATGACCGCCGTCTGGACGCCCAATCCTCGTCGCGCCGCGCATTCGCAGCTGGCACGGTTCCATCACCTGATGCGTGCGAACCACGGTGCCGGCGTGGTGGGCGACGACTACCCGCACCTGCATGCCTGGTCGGTGCGTGAACGCGGCACCTTCTGGCGCGAGCTCTGGCGAGTCTGTGATATCTCGGCCTCGGCGATCGACGGTCGCGATCCGTCGTCGCCGGCGGGGACGGCCCTCGACGTGATGGCACCACCGGGGACGGCGGGTGGCCCGCACTGGTTTCCGAACGCCCGGCTCAACTACGCCGAACACCTGGTCCGGCATCGGGACAGTCGCACCGCGCTGGTGTCCTGGACCGAACGCGGATGGACGCGCAGTTGGACCTACGCGGAGCTCTTCGCGGAAGTCTCTCGCGTCTCCCAGGGGCTGAAGGCCATCGGTGTGCGCAAGGGTGATCGCGTCGCGGCGTTCATGCCAAACGTCGCCGAGACGGTGATCGCCATGATCGCAACCACCGCGCTGGGCGCCGTGTGGACCTCGTGCTCACCCGATTTCGGTACCAGGGGCGTGCTCGATCGATTTGGACAGGTGGAGCCGAAAGTGCTGTTTGTCACCGACGGTTATCGCTACGGCGGTCGCGCGATCGAGATGCTCGACCGTGCGCGCGAACTCTGCGAGGCCCTGCCGAGTGTCGAGCACCTGATCGTCGTGCCGTATCTCAAGGCCGAACCATCACTGCGTGGATTGCCGGGGGCCATCGCCTGGCACGATCTCGGTCGTGACGAACCGAATGATCTGTTCCCGCTGACACGCGTTGCGTTTGATCACCCGTTGTTCATCATGTATTCCTCCGGCACCACGGGACTCCCGAAGTGCATGGTACACGGCCACGGCGGCACGCTCCTGCAGCACTGCAAGGAGCACATGCTGCACGGTGATCTGCGCCGCGAGAGCCGCATCTTCTACTATACGACGTGCGGGTGGATGATGTGGAACTGGCTGGTGAGCGCGCTGGCAGTTGGCGCCACCGTCGTGCTCTACGACGGATCACCGATCCCGCAGCGCGAAACAGACATCTTGTGGCGCCTCGCTGACGAGGAACGGATCACCCACTTCGGGGCCAGCGCAAAATTCCTCGCGATGGCGGAGAAACTCGGGCATGCGCCGGCCCGCGATCGAAAGCTCCCGGACCTGGAGGTCATCTACAGCACCGGCAGCCCATTGGCTGAGCATTCCTACGACTGGGTCTCGAGCGCCATTTCGCCGGACGTGCGGCTGAGCAGCATCAGCGGTGGCACCGATCTCATCTCGTGCTTCGCGCTTGGTGCGCCGACGGTGCCAGTGTATCGCGGTGAGTTGCAGTGCCTCGGCCTCGGCATGGCGGTCGAGGTGTGGGACCCCGATGGCATGCCTGTCATCGGCATGCCCGGTGAACTCGTCTGTACCAGACCGTTCCCCAGCATGCCGGTTGCCTTCTGGAATGACCCGGACGGAGCGAAGTACCGCGCGGCGTACTTCGAAGAGTATGAAGGCGTCTGGCGCCACGGCGACTGGGCGCAGCGTACGGTACATCACGGGTTGGTGATCCTTGGTCGCAGCGACACGACGCTCAATCCCGGCGGTGTCCGCATCGGGACAGCCGAGATCTACCGTCAGGTCGATCAGATTCCGGAGGTGATCGAAAGCATGGTGATCGGGCAGGATATCGTCGTTGACGGAACGCAGGATATGCGGATCGTGCTGTTCGTGCGGCTGCGCGATGACGTACGGCTCGACGATCCACTGCGGCGCGTGATTCGAGACCGGATTCGGGCGGAGGCCAGTCCGCACCACGTGCCGAAGGTGATCATCGCGGTGCCCGACCTGCCGCGCACCATCAGTGGAAAGCTCACCGAACTCGCCGTGCGCGAGGTCGTCCACGGCCGTCCGGTGCCGAATGTCGACGCGCTCGCGAATCCGGAGTCGCTGGAATTCTTTCGCGTGCTGGCAACGAAGCCGGAGTTGATCCCGCCGGTGAAGTAAACGCCGGCGCAGAGACGCCTTCGGCGGCGCGCACCCCCCGTGCTGCCGGCCTGTCGGGAGCAACGGGGGGGTCAGGGCATGCGGTGCCAGCGGCTCAGGGCACGACGCCGCCGGCGAGCCCCACCTGCTCCAGCATGAAGGCGTAGTCGAACGCGATCTCCTTCAGTCGTTCGTACCGTCCGCTGCTGCCGCCGTGGCCGGCGCCCATGTTCATGCGCAGCAGAAGTGGATTGGTGTCCGTCTTCAGTTCCCGCAGTCGAGCCACCCACTTCGTTGGCTCCCAATACGCCACGCGACTGTCATTCAGGCCGCTGGTCACCAGCATCGCCGGATACGCTTTCCGTTCGACGTTCTCGTACGGAGAGTAGCTGCGCATGTACGCGTAGTCCACTGGATTGGTCGGGTTGCCCCATTGCTCCCATTCCTGAGCGGTGAGCGGGATGCTGGCGTCCGACATGGTGTTGATGACATCGACGAACGGCACCGCGGCGATGATGGCCTTGTACAGGTCCGGCCGCATGTTGGCGACCACGCCCATCAGCAGCCCGCCGGCACTGCCACCGTTGGCGAGCAGGCGGTCTTTCGACGTGTATCCCTCCGCCACCAGAAACTCGCCGACATCAATGAAATCGGTGAAGGTGTTCTTCTTCTTCAGCATCTTGCCGTCGTCGTACCAGGCACGTCCCATCTCTTGCCCGCCGCGAATGTGGGCGATGGCATAGATCACACCGCGATCCAGCAGCGACACGCGGTTGGCACTGAAGGTCGGTTCGGTGTTGGCGCCGTAGGATCCATAGGCGTACTCGAGCAGCGGGCGCTTGCCATCGCGCATGAGCGGCAGCCGATAGACGATCGACACTGGCACCATCACCCCGTCGCGTGCGCGCGCCATGCGTCGTTGGACGCCGTACTTCGTCGGATCGTAGCCGCCGAGGACCTCCTGCGTCTTCCTGACGAGGCGCTCGCGCGTCACCATGTCGTAGTCGAAGACGGTGCTCGGTGTCACCAGCGACGAGTACGTGAATCGCAGTAAGGACGACTCGAACATCGGGTTCCCGGCCAGCGAGACGCCGTAGGCGGCCTCGGGGAACGCAATGTCGTGCGTGTCGTTGCTGGCCAGGGTGGTGACCCGCAGCCGGCGCAGCCCCTCACGCCGTTCACTGACCACCGCGTGGTGCTGAAAGACGTTGATGCTCTCGACGAAGACGTCAGCGCGGGCCGGCAGCCAGTCCGTCCACGCCGACAGATCGGCGGCGTCATCGCGGACCCGTGCGACCTTGAAGTTCGGAGCGCCGGCGTTGGTCACGATCCAGAAGTACCCGTTGCCGTGATCCACATCGTACTCGATGCCAGCACGCCGCGCCGCAATCACGCGTGCCGGACGCGTGGGGTGTACAGCGTCGATGACCCGCGTCTCGCCCTGCGTGAAACTGCCGGCCGAGATCGCGATGAACTTGCCGCTGCGCAAACGCTGCACGCCGACATTGAACAGCACGTTTGGTTCGTGGTAGACACTCACGTCCTGACGCACTGATGTGCCAACGGTATGGCGCCACACGCGATCGCCGCGCTTGGCGCTGTCGGTGCTCATGTAGAACACGGTCCGGTTGTCGCTCGCCCACGCCAGGCCGAATCCGAGCTTCTCCTTGCGATCCGGCAGGAACTTGCCGGTGCGCAGATCCTTCACCCGCAACGTGAAATCCTCGTAGCCCGTGGTATCCACCAACAGCGCGAGCAACTGGTGGTCCGGGCTGACCTCGAAACCACCGAGACTGAAGAATTTCCGGCCTTTCGCTGCAGCGTTCTGGTCGAAGATGACTTCCTCGGCCGCCTCCATCGTGCGCAGCTTTCGGCAGTTGATGGGATAGGCTTTGCCCTGCTCGGTGCGTGTGTAGTACCAGTACGGCGCGTCGTAGATCGGCACGGTCAGGTCCGTCTCCTTGATCCGGCCCACCAACTCGGCATACAGCGCGTCGCGCAGCGGCTGCGTCGAGGCGGTCATCGACTCGGTGTAGGCGTTTTCGGCCTCCAGATGCGCGATCACGGCCGCGTTCCCGCGATTGCGAAACCAGGCGTAGTCGTCAACCAGCACCTCGCCGTGCAGCGTGTCGACCTTCGCCTGCCTGGCGGCGACAGGTGGCGTGACGCGCTGGGCGTCGGCGGGCGGCGGAGTGAGAGCGGCAACAAGCACGAGGAGAGCGGTATGGGTGAGTGAGGGTGGCATGGCCGTGGGACGGATGGGAGATCTGGGCGGCGGGATCGACACTCTGGCGGACCGATGGACGACCTGCCGCACTCTGGGCTGGGGGCAGCACCTCGGGTGGAGCGGAGCGGCTGCCGCGCCAATGGGAGGACTGGGCGTCGCAGAACACCGGACAGGGCGTATCTTAAGGGTTCGCCGGCGGGTGCCGCTCGCGTGGCTGCACGCGACGGACTGGAGTCTGGCTGCGACAGCGCCGCGGTGAGTGGTCAGCGACAGAGAGCCAAAGCAGGTCAACGACGAACTGAGCTACGCTGAGCCCCGTACCGCCGCGAGTTCCGCGGCACAGGGGCCGGCTTTCCGGAGGTGGAGCTACAGATGGCGACCCAGACACGCCCCGACGCGGCGCCCGCGCTCGATACGTTTCCGATCAACGGCACCGACTACGTCGAGTTCCTCGTCGGCAACGCCAAGCAGGCCGCGCACTTCTATTGCACGACCTTTGGATACCAGCTGGTTGCCTATCGCGGACCCGAAACGGGCGAGCGCGATACCTGCTCCTACGTGCTGCAGCAGAACAAGATCCGGCTCGTGCTCACCAGTGCATTCGACCCGGACCACTGGATCAATCAGCATGTCCGCCTGCACGGCGACGGCGTGAAGGACATCGCGCTCTGGGTGGACGATGCGCTCGAGATGTTCCGGCTGGCCGTCGAGCGCGGCGCAAAGCCCTGGAAGGAACCGAAGGTCGCCGAGGATGCGCATGGTCGCGTCATCACCGCCAGCATCTGTACGTACGGCGAGACGATCCATACGCTGGTGGAACGCAGCGACTACACCGGCATCTTCATGCCCGGCTTCGAGCCGCGGACATCGGAACTCGTCAGTGCGCCGGTTGGGGTTCAGTATGTCGATCATTGCGTCGGCAACGTGGAACTTGGAAAGATGAACCAGTGGTGCAAGTTCTATGAAGATGTGATGGGCTTCCGCAACCTGATCAGCTTCGATGACAGCGATATCAGCACCGAGTACACGTCGCTCATGTCGAAGGTGGTGGCGAGCGGCAATGACCGCATCAAGTTCCCGATCAACGAGCCGGCCGCGGGCAAGAAGCGGAGCCAGATCGACGAGTATCTCGACTTCTACCATGGCGCCGGCGTCCAGCATCTGGCGCTCGCGACCAATGATGTGATTGCCACCGTCACCGAACTCAAGAAGCGCGGTGTCGAATTTCTCCGGGTGCCGACAACGTATTACGACACACTGCTCGATCGCGTCGGCCATATCGACGAGGACCTCGCGCCCCTCAAGGAACTCGGCATTCTCGTCGATCGGGACGACGAAGGGTATCTGCTGCAGATCTTCACCAAACCCGTGCAGGACCGACCCACGGTCTTCTACGAGATCATCCAGCGCAAAGGCGCTCGCAGTTTCGGCAAAGGGAACTTCAAGGCGCTGTTCGAAGCCATCGAGCGCGAGCAGGCGCTGCGCGGGAACCTCTGACGATCTCACCGAGGCAACCCGAGGCCGGCGTGACTGACATGGCGACGGATTCCGTCGCCCGCCGCAGTGCACTGCGCCTCGTGTCGTTCATCCCCGCAGAGCGTGACGCGGTGCACGTCGGGTTGCTCTCGCTGGATGCCACGGAGGTGATCGACCTGGCGCCGTTCGGAATCAGCGACGCCCTCGAGGCGCTGGCGCAGCTCGACATGCTGCGGCGGGCTGCTGGCGCCATCGTGCATGGCGCGACGCGCACGTCATTCGCAATCGAGACTGTCCATCTCGTCGCGCCGATTCCCCTGGCTCGCAGCGTGGTGTCATCGCCGGGTACCGGACTGCTGCACTTCGCTGATCCGACCACGCTGCACGGGCCGGGCAGTCAGCTGTCGCGGGCCGATGCGGCCGCGGCATGTGGTGGCCTGGCCGCGGTGGTCGGTACCACGATGGCGTCGGGCATCGAGCCCACCGATACGGTGCTCGATGACGCGCTCGTCGGGACGCTGCTCCTGCTCGGTTGGGCGCAGTCAGGCCACGATCAGGCAACCGTGCTCGCGCCGGGCGCTGTCGGGCCGTTCGTCGCAGTGCCGCGACGGAGCCCGGAAGCGATCCTGCGGCGCCGAGTGGCGCCGCTCGCGACAGAGGCTGCTGATGATGAGGTGCTCAGTATCGCGGCGCCCGATGTGAGCGAGTTCCGCGCGCTGGCGCGCCGAGCATTGCGGAGTCACACGCTGCGGCCCGGCGATCTTCTTGCCATCTTTCCCCCGGTGCCGGAGGAATCTGCCCGGCGGCCGATGGCCCCGGACTCCTGGGTGCGTGTGAGTGCGCCTGGCCTTGGCACGCTGTCTCTCGCCGTCCGATAGTCACGTCATTCGGGGGTCGCACCCCCGTGCGGCACCATCATCGCTCTGCAGCTCGAGGTTCCTGTGCCCTACTACCACTCGCTCGGTCGCATTCCGCAGAAACGTCATACGGTGCATCGCCGCCCTGACGGCGGCATCTATTCAGAGCAGTTGATGGGCCACGAAGGCTTCACCGGCACATCGGCGCTGCTCTATCACATCCATCCGCCGACCACCGTCAAGAGCGTTCGGCGCTTTCGCGACGTGAAACTGGAAGCCGATGCCGACGAGACACTCAAACATCGCAAGTGGTTCACTTCGCGGTTGACGGTCGGTGGGAGTCCGACGCTGGACCGGGTGCCGCTGGTGTTCAACAGCGACATCGCCATGTACTTCGTCGCGCCGGATGAGACGGATGCCCATTTCTACCGCAATGCACAGGCGGATGAGGTCGTTTACGTCGCGAAGGGGAAGGGTACGCTCGAAACGCAGTTCGGCGACCTGCCTTATCGCGAAGGGGACTACGTGGTCATCCATCGCGGCATCATGCACCGCTGGAAGCTCGACAACGCAGCCGGGCCAACCAACCTGCTCGTGCACGAAAGCCGCGGGCACATCCGCCCGCCGAAGCGCTATCGCAACGAGTTCGGGCAGCTGATCGAGGGGGCGCCGTATTCGGAGCGTGACTTCGGCGTGCCGCGTGAACTGAAGACGTACGACGAGATGGGAGATTTCCGCATCCTCGTCAAGCAGTACGATGCACTGCAGGAGTACATCCTCGATCACCATCCGTTCGATGTCGTCGGCTGGGATGGCTGCTTCTATCCCTGGACGTTCAATATTCACGACTTCGAGCCGATCGTCGGCCGAGTGCACCAGCCGCCGCCGGTACACCAGACGTTTCAGGGCGATGGCTTCGTCATCTGTTCGTTTTGCCCGCGTCCCTACGACTTCGATCCCAACGCGATTCCAGCGCCGTACAATCACAGCAACGTCGATTCCGACGAGGTGATCTTCTATGCGTCGGATGACTTCATGAGCCGCAAGGGCATCGAGTTCGGGGCCATCACGCATCACCCGGATGGTATTCCGCACGGGCCGCATCCGGGCCGTGCCGAGGCGAGTATCGGGCAGAAGGAAACGAAGGAGTTGGCGGTGATGATGGATTCCTTCAAGCCGCTCAAGGTCGCGAAGCAGATTGCTGCGATCGAGGATCCCGCGTATCACACCAGCTGGATCGAGGCGCAGCATGCGATGGTAGCCGGACGATAAGCCGGCCGCGCCCGCGCGATCGAATCCCGTGAGCCCCCCCCAGGGGCTCACGGGATTCGCTTTTCCCCTTCGCGCGAGTGGAAATCAGCAGTGGTGAGGAGGTTCCTGGGGTCGCGTCGTACCTGTTTTCTCATGTGGCGAGGGCGCGACACTGTGTGACGGCTGCGCAGCGTGACAAGGTGATCTTCGCGGGAGTCCGTCTCTCGCGAAAAAACGCATGGTGTTTCTACTCAAGGACTTGCTTGCAGACTCTTCCTTAGTGCTGGACTCGCGTTTGTCCGGGCATGGCCGATGCGGAGGTGTCTTTCATCCCTCTTCTGGAGAATGGCCCGAATGAATCGATTCAAGTCGCTCGCGATGGCCGCAGCGCTCAGCATTGCGCCCGCGCTCGCATCTGCGCAGGGCGGTATCCTGATCGTCAACGGCACGTCTGGTACTTCGGAGCCAGGCACCACGGCGCAGATCACGGCCAACCTCAAGACGTTGCACGAAGCGGTCGGGAACACGGTGACCGTACTGGACAATATTCCGGCCAACTTTGCCATCTATGCCCAGGTGTGGGACATCCGCTTCTCCAACAACTTCGCGCTGACCGGAGCGCAGCAGACGCAGTACCTGAGCTTCATGCAGGGGGGAGGATCGGTCTTCATGATGGGAGAGAACAACAGCTTCTCCACTCGTAACGGCACGATCTTCAGTCTCATTGCGGCAGCGGGTGGTGGTACCCTCGCCGAAGGCGTGGGTCCGGGTGGCCGCTGCCCGCAGGATGCGCAAACGGTCAACGCTCCCTTCACTGGTCCGAATCCGGTGACGGCGATCACGTTCAACTGCGCCGGCTCATTCAACGGCCGTGGCACCGGCCAGTGGATCGCGAACAATGGTGCGATTGGAGCGGGCGTCGCATGGGGCAGGGGAACGCTGGCCAACGCGATTGCCGGCTCGCTGACGTCCATTCTCGACGTGAACTTCATGCAGAACGTTGGCAGCGTGGCCGAACAGAATCTCACCAAGAACCTGATCGGCTTCGTCAACATTCAGGCGCCTCCGGGCCCGGGCAATGTCGTGCCGGAGCCGTCGACGTATGCACTGATGGCGACGGGTCTGGCCGGCTTGTTGGTGATGGGTCGCCGTCGTCGTCGCTCCGCCACAAAGGTCTGACCCTGGCGGACGCTGACACTCGATCGGTAGTGTGACGCGGGCCCTCGCTTCGGTGAGGGCCCGCGTTGCGTTCAAGCGTCTGCGAACGGGTTCCGTCGTGCCCGACATCCCGGCATCTTGCCGCTCCATGATTGCGGCATCAGTGCGGCTCCACGCCGCGTGACCAGAACTCGCGCCACCACCCCAGCGCCGCGCCTCCGGCTGCTCGGGCTGGTGTTCGTGCTGTTCTTCACCGTCTCCGGTGGCGCGTTCACACTCGAGGCGCTCGTTGCCGATGTCGGGCCCGTGCTCGCGCTGGCGGCACTGGTCGCGATTCCGGTGTTCTGGGCGGTGCCCGAAGCGTTGCTGATCGGTGAGCTGGCCAGCATGCTCCCGGTCGAAGGCGGCTACTATCGCTGGGTGCAGCGCGCCTTCGGCGATCGGTGGGGGTTCGTCAACGCCTGGTGTACATGGCTCTACTCGCTGGTCGAGATGTCGCTGTACCCGGCGATCGTGATCCAGTATCTGGCGGCGTTCATGCCGAATCTCGGGTATGGCTGGGTGGTGGTCGTGACGCTGCTGGTGATCTGGATCCCCACCATGCTCAACCTTCGCGGGGCGGTGCCGGTTGGACAGGTCTCGGTCGTGATCGGTGTGCTGGTGCTGGCCTGCTTCGGGCTGCTCGCCATCTTGGCCCTGCCACGGATGACACACGCGCCGTGGGTGACCCTTGGGCCACCGGAGCCCGTACGCTGGTCGTCGCTCGGCGCCGGATTGAGTCTTGCCCTCTGGAACTGGATTGGATGGGACAACGCCAGCACGGTCTGCGGCGAAATCGAGGACGCCGGTCGCACCTACCCTCGCGCCCTCGGACTGGCGGTGCCGTTGGTGGCGCTTGGATACTTTGTGCCCTTGCTGCCGGCGCTCGCCGCCAGCGATTGGCGGACGTGGCGAGAGGGGGGATGGCCGGACATCGCTCGTGAGGTTGCGGGGCCCGTCGGCCCGGCACTCGGCATCGCGTTGATCGTGCTGGCCATGCTCAGCGCCACGGCGATGTTCAACTCGCTGCTGCTTGCCTACTCCCGGATTCCGCTCAGCGTTGCCGAAGACCGGCTCCTTCCGCGCTGGCTTGCGGTCGTGGATGCGCGGGGCGTGCCCGTCCGCTCGATACTCCTCGCCTCGACGCTGTATTCACTGCTGGCGCTGCTCCCCTTCGGTGAGCTGATCTCCGCCGACGTACTCCTCTACGCCTTGGCACTCGGCCTGGAGTTCGCCGCCCTCATCCAGTTGCGCCGCACGGAACCGGAACTGCGTGGAGCCTTCCGTCTGCCGCTCGGACGCCGCGGCCTGATCATGCTCGCGCTCTGTCCCATGCTGATCCTCCTCGGCATCACGGGGGTCGAGCTGCGTGAAGGGGAGTTCGGCGGCCGGTCGTTGCTGATCGCCGTCGGCGCCGCCGCACTCGGTCCCGTCGTCTTCGGCTGGCTCAATCGGCGGCGGACGCAGTCGCCTCGCTGACGCGTGCGACGCTGCTGGTGGGTGTCGCACCACCATTTGATTTCTCGGTGACGCCGCCGGAGACGATGAAGGTCATCAGCTCCGCGCTCCCTGCCTGCACCAGCGTGACATGCTCGGCAGGCACCAGCACCAGTTGGCCGGTGAACGCATAACTGTGCGGCAGATACACCGCGACATGATTCGTGAGGCCGAACATGTCCACATCCCTCCGCGTCATGAAGCCGAGGGCCTTGGCTTCGGATGCCGGATAGAGCGTCACCAGCACGGCCGTATCGAAACGCTTCTTGTCGCCGACGAACGCCTCGAAGAAATCCTTCGCGGTGCCATACAGCAGACGTACGAATGGCAGCTTCTCCAGGAGCCGGTCCACCAGGCCCACCAGGCTGTCGGTCAGGACGTTCGAGCCGAGCGCACCCACGAGGGTGATCAGGCCGATCGTAAGGGCGAAGCCAACGCCCGGAATGTTCACCGGAATCCAGCTGTCGATGGCGGTGACGATGGAGAAACAGACGTAGACCGTCAGCGCCAGCGGCGCCATGATCACGAGACCACGCAGGAAGTAGCCAGCGAGACGACGCATGCAGCAGGAGCGGAAACGGGGAGGCGCCAGCAGCGCGGGGCCGCAGGCAAGATACCGCATCCGGATCCGCCGCGGCTGGCGACACGAGTTGGCGGTTGGTCGTACATTCGTGCTTCTGAGACCGCAGTCGCTTTCCCCTCTTGCCGCTCCGTCCATGCGTCGACCCAGCCTGCTCCTTGCCGCCTTCCTGTTCGCTGCGCCCCTGGCTGC
>JANPFJ010000464.1:0-77953 GCA_031423355.1 Gemmatimonadaceae bacterium
CCTTCGGCGTTTTCGTGCCAGGAAGTTCCTGAACCGTGACGTGATGAATGTCCACGCCCTGATTGAGGAGATGAATCGTCGCGATCCCCGACTGGACCGTCGCAGGCGCGTCGTAGACGTAGTCCCTGGCGATCACCCGAATGAACTGGGGCCGATCGACCGTACTCGTCGCCTGAGCAGAAAGTTGTGTCGCGGAGAGGACGACAAGCAGGCCAGCCAAGGCTGCGCGTGCAGCTGAAATCATCGAATACCTCCTATCAGGTGACGCCGAACGTCGAGTGTTACGGCTGACATTGCCGCCGGGGGCGCGCCGCGTCAATGTGCGCGGCGGGAATAGATCGCCAGGTGATGCCGCGCCGGGCCGGGTACGGGTGCACTGGCACTGAGCTGAACCGGGTCTCAAGTTGCCTCATCTCCGCTCGGACTCATCTCTTCGGAACCGCTTCTCATATGGCCGAAACCACCCACGGGCCGTCCGTCGGTCGACCCGCTGACCCATGTCGTGTGCTTCGCTGGAGCGCGCCGGTTTTCCTCTTGCTGGCAATGACGGGACAGCTTGCCGCTCAGGCACGCCGCGCCGCCACTGCGAACGCGCCCGCATCGCTCGACACCACAGTGCTGTCGAGGCTGGCATTCCGCGGCATCGGGCCGGCGAACATGATGGGGCGGGCCACCGATGTCGAGGGTGTACCCGGTGACCCGAACATCGTGTATGTCGGCACCGCGTCGAGCGGAATCTGGAAGACGACCAATGGCGGCACCACCTGGAAGCCGCTCTTCGAGTCGCAGCCAACCCTCTCCATCGGCGACATGGCCCTCGAGCCTGGCAACCCCGATGTCATTTATGCGGGCACCGGCGAGGCGAACGTGCGCAATTCCGTCTCCTTCGGCCGCGGGCTGTACAAGTCGACCGACGGTGGGGCGTCCTGGCGTTTCCTTGGCCTCGGTGACACACGGCACATCGCGCGCGTGATGGTCAGCCCGGCGGATCCGAAGACGGTGTACGTCTGCGCCGTGGGTCACATCGGCGGCCCGAACGCGGAGCGCGGCGTGTTCGTCTCGCGTGACGGCGGTGACTCGTGGACCAAGTCGCTCTTCGTCGACGACCGTCATGGCTGTGGCGACATGGACATCGACCCGAAGAATCCGAACATCCTCTATGCCACGCTGTGGCACTTCGATCGCAAGCAGTGGACGTTCACCAGCGGGTCCGAGCAGAGTGGCATCTTCAAGTCAGTGGATGGTGGCCGCAGCTGGAACAAGTTGAAGGGTGGCCTGCCAACCCTCCTCGGCCGCGTCGGCGTGAAGGTCGCGGCCTCGAGCCCGAACATCGTCTATGCCATCGCCGAAGCGCGCGAGGGGTATGTGTGGCGCAGCGATGATTTCGGCGGCACCTGGAAGATGACCAGCAATGATGCCAACACGCTCTGCCGGGGGTTCTACTACGCCGATCTGCGCGTCGATCCGACGAATGCCGAGCGCCTGTACTCGATCGCCTGCCAGTTCTCGTTCTCGATCGATGGCGGCAAGACGTTCACGGCGTTCTCGCGTACGATTCATGGCGATCACCACAGTCTCTGGATCGATCCGCGCGACCCGAGGCGCATGTGGCAGACGAACGACGGAGGGATCGCGGTCACGCAGGACATGGGAGCGACCTGGCGGTTCCCCCAAGCCTTTGCACTCTCGCAGTTCTACCAGGTGCACGCCGACAACCGCGAGCCCTTCTACTTCCTGGGTGGCGGCCTGCAGGACAACGGCAACTGGCTTGGCCCCAGCCGCACGCGCGAGCCGCAGGGCATCCTGACCGACGACTGGCGGCTGGTCAGCTACGGCGATGGCTACTACCAGACCTCGCATCCGGAAAATCCGGATCTGATCGTGTCGGAGTCGCAGGGCGGCTGGATCTTCCGCACCGACATGAAGACCCTCGAGCAGCAGGACATCTCGCCGCAACCCCGACGCAACGACGGCGGTCCGGTGAACGGCCTGCAATACCGCTTCAACTGGAATGCACCGATGGTGTCGTCGCCGCACGACGGCAAGGTGCTCTATTTCGGCGCGCAGGTCCTGTTTCGTTCGAAAGACTTTGGCAGCACGTGGGACATCATTTCCCCGGATCTGACGAAGAACGATTCGACGCGGCAAGGCTTTGCGGGAGGGCCGGTCCTGAAGGAGGCGACGACCGCCGAGTACTACAATTCACTGTACAGCGTGACCGAATCACCCGTGCAACGCGGGCTGATCTGGGCCGGTGCGGATGATGGCAACCTGCAGATCACGCGCGACGACGGAAAGACATGGACGCGCGTGGATCGCAACGTGCCAGGCGTCGCCCCCGACGCGGTGGTCTCGCACATCGAAGCGTCGCGGACGGCGGCGTGTACCGCCTACGCCACCTTCGAGCGCCACTTCATGGATGACTACAAGCCATATGTCTTCCAGACCAGCGATTGCGGCACCAGCTGGACGAACATCTCGGGTAACCTGCCTGATGGGTCATACCTGCAGGTGCTGCGAGAGGATCCGAAGAATCCAAGGGTGCTGTATGCCGGCACCGAGGCGGGTCTGTATGTCAGCGTGAAAGGCGGCACCAACTGGTTCCGCCTCGGCGGGAATCTCCCGGCGGTGCCAGTGCATGAAGTCCTGGTGCATGGTCGCGAGAACGATCTGATCGTGGCGACGCACGCGCGCGGCATCTGGATTCTGGATGATGCCTCGGTGATCCAGGACCTTGCCGCGGCGGCGGCAGCGCCGAAGGCACACCTGTTCGCCATGCGCACCGCGACCCGATTCGCCACCAAGACCATCAAGACCCCCAGCCTTGGTGATGCGATCTATCGCGGAACGAATCCTCCCTACGGTGCGATCATCAGGTATCATCTCGCGACGAAGCCGGACTCCGCGGTGGCGGTGAAGCTCGAAGTGCGTGACACCAGTGGAGCCCTCGTCCGGGTATTGTCACGCATCCCACGCCTCGCCGGCATCAACACCACCTCGTGGGATCTGGCCTACGATGCGCCGCGTGTTCGCAAGCCGATCGACCCGAACGACCCGGCGTTCGCGTTCTTCGGTGTGCCGGCAGGTCCACGGGTCCTTCCTGGACGATACAGCGTGCGCCTGGTGGTTGGTGATCAGCAGATCGAGCAGCCATTGACCGTCCGGCTCGATCCGACCGTACAGGTGACACCGGCGGCCCTGCGCGAGCAGTTCATGCTGGCGATGCAGTTGCGCGACCTGCAGTCGGTGGTGAACGACACGCTCCGCGCACTCGACAGTCGCAAGGGCGAGCTGGAAGCCAGAAAGCGTTCGGCGGAAGCAATTCAGGATGGGTCAGGTGCCGCCGCGGTCAAGAAGGCGGCCGAGGAACTGGCCGAGGTGAATGAGCTGCTGCTGGTGCTGGTGAAGCCCACCACGATCCCGTTCTACAGCGATGGACCGCGGATCGCCGATCGCGTCGGGGCACTGCTGCGGACTGTGGATGGCGTGAATGCCGCACCGACCTCGCCGCAGAAATCGCTGTCGACCCAGCTGGCCGCTGAGTTGAAGGCGGCACTCGACAGCGTGACGCGGGTGCTGGGCCGGATGGGGATCACGATGTGACGATCGATGACACCGCGCCGCGCCAGGGCATGTGGGCATGGCGGCTGGCGCGAGCGCTCGGGTGCGCCAGCGTATCCGCGATCGCAGCGTCCTGCGTGCGTCAGCCTCCCGTGACGGCCGTTTCCGCCGCCAGTGTCGAGCAGCGCACGATGGGGCTCGGCGCGGCGCCGGTGATGGTCGCCTCGTTCGATGGTCTCGGAGTTGGCTTCACCGGGCCGCAGGGCCGTGCCACCCTGCGCAATCCGTCGGACAATACCGTGGCCGTCGGGCGCGACCACATCGTGCAGATCGTCAATACGCGCCTGGCGATCTTCAGTCGTGCGGGCGCAAAGTTCGACAGCACCGGCCGTACGCTCTATGGCCCAGTGCAGAGCAACATGGTCTTCCGCGGAGCGGGCGGCGCCTGCGAGGCGCGGAACAGCGGTGACGCCGTGGTGCGCTACGACCAGCTGGCGGATCGGTGGCTGATCGTCATTCCGGTGTTTCAGCGCAGTGTATGGCATGCGGATGATCCGAAAGCACCGAAGCCCGGCGAGCCACCAGTGGCGAGTCGCCCGCTCCGCAGCGGACAACCGGGACCCGCGGTGCCACTCTTCGTGCCACCGCCAGCGCGCGACTCGATCGTGGCGCGACCGCCGGCGGCACGAGATTCCGGTGCGTACGCAATCTGTTACGCGGTCAGCGCGACGGACGACCCGCTTGGCGCGTGGTATCGCTACGAATTCATCAGGCCTCTTTTCCCCGACTATCCGCGGCCAGCGGTCTGGCCAGATGGCTACTACGTGCCGACCAGCACCGGTGATGACGTCATCGAGAAGCATGCCTGCGTTGCGGATCGCGCGCGGATGCTGCGTGGCGAGGAGGCGAGCGAGCAGTGTGTGGTCATCGCTGACGTCAATTTTCTCAACAACGTCGACCTCGATGGCACGACGCTGCCGCCGAATGGCGCGCCGAACATCATGCTGGCTGCCGGTGGCACACAACTGCGCGGCAGACTGGCCGACAGCGTCCTGCTGGCGTGGACTTTCCACGTCGACTGGGTTGACATCGCGAAGACCCGCGTCGAGGGGCCGGTGTACATCCCCGTCGCGCCGTATCAATATCTGTGTGGCGGACAGCTCACCAACTGCGTACCGCAGCCTGGCACTGAGCGCGGCCTCGACTCACAGGGCGACAAGCTGATGGCGCGCATTGTCTATCGCCGGCGCGGCAAGCGTGAGTCGATCGTCGCGGTTCATTCGATCAACACGTCCGCAGGGAAGGGTGGTGTGCGATGGTATGAACTCCAGCCCGGCAAGGATCGGGCGCTGCGCGTGGTGCAGCAGGGAACGTATGCACCCGACAGCAGCTACCGATGGATGGCGAGCCCGGCGATCGACCGTTTCGGCAACATCGGTATCGGCTACTCGTTCGGTGGCACGCCGCACTTTGCCGGCCAGCGGTTCGCCGGACGCCGCGCGAACGATGCGAAGGGCACACTCGCGCTCCCGGAAGTAGTGCTGGCCGAGGGCCGCGCGTCGCAGACGACCACGTTGCGCTGGGAGGACTACACCCAGACGGCGATCGATCCCCGCGACGATTGCACGATCTGGTACGTCGGTGACTACCTGCAGTTGGGCGCCACGGCGTACTCGACCCGGATTGGTGCTTTCCGGATGCCGGGATGCAGCGGCAAGCCGGTGCAGACCAGATAGCGATTCCTCACTTTCATGCCCCGTCGGACACCCATGCGACTTCTTTCTGGCGTTGTGTTCACCTCGATTCTCGCCTTCCAGGTGGCAACTCCGTCGGCTGCGCTGCAGGCGCAGCCGACCTACCCAACGGCTTGGGACGCGGCGGTGCTTCGCCGTGCCGACGTCCGGGCAGCGCTCGCCCATGTGGAGCGGGGCATGCCCTCGCACATCGAGGAGTGGATCCGTCTCGCAGAAATGCCGGGCAAGTCCCGCCACGAAGCCGAGCGTGGTGCCTACGTGAAGGGTGCCATGGAAGCAGAGGGGCTGCGTGTGAGCGTCGATTCGATCGGGAACGTGACCGGCGTGCGTGCCGGCACCGGCGGCGGCCCGAGGATCGTCTTCGCCGCGCACATGGACATCGTCCACGCCCTGGAGACGAATCTCAAGGTCCGTCGCGCGGGCGACACGCTGCACGGCCCGGGGATCTTCGACAACAGCGCCTCGGTGGCGAACATGCTCGCCACGATCCGCGCACTGAATGCGGCCAGGATCCGCACCAAGGGTGACCTGATCTTCGTCGCTACGGTCCAGGAAGAGCTTGGGCTGCGCGGGATGAACTACTGGTTCGAGCACAACCCGAAGCCGGATCTGCTGATCGCGATGGACGGGGGGCTGGGCCCGATCAACTATGGCGCGCTCGGCATCTACTGGACGAAGTACGTGTTCACCAGTGCTGGATCACATACCGTGACGTCACGTGGCAAGCCGACGCCGGTGAAGGCATTGGCAGATGCGATTGCCCGCATCTACGAGCTGCGTTTCCCGGCATTGCCGGAAGGCGCCGTGATCAACGTTGGGCAGGTCCATGGCGGCGTCATCTTCAACGGGATTCCGCAGGAGCTCTACTTCACGGTCGACCTCCGCTCCCCCGATCCGATTCTGCTCGATTCGCTCGATCGAACGATCGGCCGGATCGTGCAGGACGCGGCGACGAAGGAAAAGGTTGGCCTTCGCGTGGAAGTCGAGCAGAAAAACCAGGCTGGCGGGACCACCGCGCAACTGGAGGGCGCCCGACGGCACCCGCTCGTGCAGACGGCTGTCGACATCCAGAACCAGCTCGGCCTGACCGCACTGCCCGGTGCGCCGGAAGCGATTGCCACCGGGAGCACTGACGGGAACATCGGTGTGGTGCGCGGTGTGGCGAGTATCGCGATCGGACGCTCGAAGGGCGGCAATCAGCATACCCTCACCGAGTGGGCGGATGGGCCGAGTGCTCTGCCTGCGACGAAACTGGTGCTGCTGCTGGCGGTGACATTCGGGGATGGTATCAAGGCCGTGTCGCAGCAGCCCATTCCGTAACCAGCCCGATAGGAGATTCAATCGCGGTGGCTGGAGTATAGGCCCCGGTCCGCTGCCTCGTGAGCACCGGTGAGCGGGCTTCGGCGCGACCGCCACCGCGCCGGTGTGCCTCGCGCGGGCGGTTCGGCCTGCGGTCCGGACGGGTGACCCGGGGCCCGCGTCGAGTCTACACGCGACCCCTATGCATAGTTGTCAACTATGCGTAGTTCATTTGTCACAGGCAGGGCGAAAGTTCGAAAAGCGTTTTGCTCGCTGTTAGCGCGCGAAGAAGGCGTCGGAAAGCTTCTTCGCGTGAGCATTCGAGAGCCGGGTCCGGGCCGTCTCGACCGAATAGACGCTTTGCTCATCGCCGTCGTGCGGCGGTGAGGCCCCCAGAAACGACGCGTGGATCATCTCGTGCAGGAGTGTGCCCTGGTCCGGATTTTTTCGAGTCGTGTTGATCAGGCAGAACTTCGGCAGACTCTCGTCTACATCGGTGAGCCTGCCGCCGTCTGTGATGCCTCTGATGTCATCGACCGGATCGAAGGGACACAGAATGACCCGCAGAACACTCGGATTACCGGGCGTCGTGTTAACCGCGGCCTTGCGCACAGCGAACCGGTCCGCTGGAAACTGGGTATGTACCAGCAGATCGGGCCAAGGCACGGGCAGTCCCACAATACCCGGTCCCGGCGAATCGACCAGCTTGATGCCGTGCGGGCGCAGGAGTTCGCGGGCACGGGCCAGCAACGCCAAGGCAAAGAGCTCAGCGCCCGCCGTGAACCCGTCGGTGCGCTGGAGGTGTATGGCCAGAGTCCGACCCAGGTTGACGGGTGGGGGCGGCCCGCCCGGCGCACCGACGGTCGGACTCGTCGCAAGCGACGCCGTCGTTCTGGATACACGAGCCAGCGAGAGAATGCGGCCGCCCCCACCGCCTTGAGGGCAGCGGTCCAGGAACGTGCGGGAGCGTTCGACCTTGGCGATATCCTTGTCCAGCCGGGCAATGGTCATCTTGCCGACGATGTTGTCCGCCTGATTCTGGTACGAGCTGTTGATGATCTGACGTCGTCGCTTGTAGGCCAGCACCGCGGCTGCCGTGCTGGGGCCGTACGCTTTGCTCCTGATCTCGTTCGCCGCGATGGGTGCGGGTTCAAGCACCAGCAGGCATTTGTGAATGAGACCGACATGATCGCCGCGCGCGCCAGGCGTGACGTGGGCCTCATCACGCACGAGACACGCTTGCAAGGCGGTATTTCCCCGGAGTGTGGTCGATTCAAGTGGCATGTGGCTTCTCGCTGACCCGATAGGAGATTCAATCGCGGTGGCTGGAGTATAGGCCCCGGTCCGCTGCCTCGCGATCACCGGTGAGCGGGCTTCGGCGCGACCGCCACCGCGCCGGTGTGCCTCGCGGGCGGTTCGGCCTGCGGTCCGGACGGGTGACCCGGGGCCGCTGAGGTGGAACCGCCGCGCACGCCGAACGTCCCCGCGTGGTCGCGGGGCGCCGGGGGGCGCGTCCTCAGGGGGGAGTCGGGGCGTCGGCACGCATCCGCGGATGCTTCGCCTGCAGCACCGCCAGCAGCTTGCGGGCGCCCCAGAACGGATGGGCCTCCCGCGTCGCCACCAGCAGGTCGGTCATCGTCGCCGAGAGCGTGTGCGGGCACGTGTGCGGGGCGCGGCTGCGGTCGCCCAGCCCGCGCCGTCCTTCCTCGGCGTAGCGGGCGATCCACTTGTAGCCAGTCTTGCGACTGACGCCGTAGCGGGCACACACCTCGGCCATGGTGAAGCGGTCGCTCAATGCAGCCTGCACGAACGTCAGGCGTTCGTTCATGGGGTCCGTCTCCACCCAGGGCATCGCGACCTCGCGCAAAGGAGTGTCGGGACGCAGTGTAGAAGGAGTGTCACCCATGTTGCCGTACGGCTTTGTAAACCATGTACCTGGGCTATACCGGCGCGCGCCTAACGATGCTTGCTGTTGCCGAGCGGACCGACCATCAGCGCCACGCGACACATCGAGCGGTCCGCTCGCAACAGAAGCTGGCGTTCGACAGTGGCTCCGCGGCCGCGCGTATTGAGGACATCGGCGATCTCGCGCATTGTGACCGAATTGAGGGCGCCGACCTGCGATGCCTGACGGGACGGACTGCGTTGCATTGGGATCGGTCGGTGGATCACTGACGTGTCTTCACGCGCCCAAGTTAATTCCATTCCGCAACAGCGACGACGGGTCTCGCAGGTGTCGTGCGCGTCGTTCACGGATCGTTCATTCCTTGGCTGAGCAGGAGAGTCGATGGAAGGTCTGCACACGCGTGTTGGTGTGGGTGTCATTGTCTGTCGCGACGGTCAGGTACTGCTCGGCCTGCGACGCGGCAGCCACGGGGCGGGCACGTGGGCGCTACCGGGAGGTCACCTCGAGTTCGGGGAGGGCGTCGCCGCGTGTGCGCAGCGTGAGCTCCTCGAGGAAACGGCACTGCGCGCTCACTCGCTCAGGCAGGCGCCGTACACAGTCGATGATTTCCCGGAGGAGCGGAAGCACTATGTGACACTCTTCGTCGAAGCACTCGACGTTGTTGGTGAGGTACGCAACTGCGAGCCTGAGAAGTGCCATCGATGGCAGTGGTTTCCCTGGAACGCACTCCCGAATCCCATTTTCGCGCCATTGATGTCACTTCACGCGCTCGGATTCGTTCCGCAGGGCATCAGCCAGCCCGGACCAGCATGACGATCGGTGCATCGGTCCTTGGCCTGCTCAAACTGCTCCACGTCCTCGCGGCCATACTTTTCGTCGGGAACGTGATCGTCACTGGCGTCTGGGCCGCCGTGATGTTCCGGCAGCGACAGGGTGCGGACTTCCGACTCGCGGCCCGCGCAATCGTCGTGACCGATTGGATCTTCACGCTCGGTGGCGCGGCACTGCTCGTCGTCAGCGGTATCATGCTCGCGATCGGGCGCGGGTACCCGATCTGGGAAACACGATGGATTCGTGGGGCGCTGATCGGGCTTGGCCTTTCCACCACGCTCTGGTTGCTCGTGCTGGTGCCCGCGCAGCGCCAGATGCTCCGGCTTGGACCTGAGTCGGATCCGGAGCTTCAACAGGTGTATGCACGATGGAACGTGACCGGGTGGCTGGCGACCGTGCCACTGATCTGGTCGCTCTGGAACATGGTCTACAAGCCCAGCTGACCCGGCTGCGCAACAACGAAGCCGATCCGGTGGGCGTTCGACGAGTAGCGGTGGCGGCGCGCAGCGCGTAGTTCGCCGCGGCAGGAACACGCCTTGCACAGGATCTGGCATGAGACACATTCGTCTGGCATGCCTGCTGTCGACGCTCGCGTCGACGACAGGACTGGTGGCACAGGAACGTGAAGACCGGACGCTCCTCTCGCAGGCTGAGATGACGGCGATCATCAACGAGGTATCGGGTGAACGCGCGATGCATCACCTGCTGGAGCTGGTGCCGTACCAGCGTGTGCGTCCGGCGTCGGAGTACGCTGGTCCATTCCGGGAGAGCCGTGTCATTGCGGATTTCGCGCGGGAGTATGGATTCAGCAATGTGAAGACCGTGGTGTACGCACAGGGGACCATGGCACCGCAACCGTCGCAGGGAGAGCTGTGGATGGTCACACCAAAGAGCACGAAGCTCTTCGACATCCACGATCTTCCGCTCGCCCTCGTGTCGTTGAACGCCAATGGAGACCTCAGTGGCGATCTCGTCGACGTTGGGCCAGGTCGTCCAGCGGATTTCGACGGGAAGGACGTGAAGGGGAAGTTCGTCCTGACTTCCGGCGCGACGGCATCCGTCTACCAGACCGCCACCCAGCAAGGTGCGCTTGGCGTGCTTGGCGTCAGCGCCATCGGGTATCAGCGCTCGGTGGACTTCCCGAACCAGATTGTCTCCTCGACGGTGCTCGCACAACCTGGTACCGTGGCGTGGTCGGTAACGCCCGAGGTGCGGAGCAATCTCGCGGCGCTGCTGGTGCGCGGTGAGAAGATCACGATTCGTTCGATCACAAAGAGTACGATGGTGGCGACCAAGTCCGAGTACGTCTCGGCGGAGATCCCGGGGGATGGCAGCACCACGCAGGAGGTCGCGATCAGCGGTCACCTGTATGAGGGGCTCATCAAGCAAGGCGCCAACGATGACAACTCCGGCTGTGCATTGATTCTCGAAATCGGCCGAGCGTACATCAAGCTCATCGCGGAAGGGAAGCTGCCGCGCCCCAAGCGCACGGTCAACTTCCTGTTTGTACCGGAGATCGTCGGGACCAGTGCGTACCTGACTGCCAACCCGGACAAGAAGGCGAAGATCATCGGCACCTTGAACTTCGACATGGAAGGGATTCGCGTCTCGCAGAGCCGGTCGTTCTGGGTATTGCAGCGCACACCGGACACCTTCCCGAGTTATCTCAACGACATCGCGCAGAGCATGATGGAGTATGTCGCTGACATTTCGCGTGAACGGGTGCGGTTCCGTCGCTCACTGAGCGGGTACGCCCCGACGCAGCCGGTGGAGTCACCCCGCGGCAGCAAGGATGCGTTCTACATCAAGGTGGACAAGCACTACGGTTCCAGTGACCATGTGGTGTATCTCGCCAATGGCATTCCGGCGGTGATGTTCATTACCTGGCCCGACATGTGGTACCACTCCTCTGAGGACACACCGGACAAGCAGGATCCAACGCAGTACAAGCGGGCGGCCGCCGTCGGGCTGGGCAGTCTGGCCGTGATCTCCGTCGGCAGTGAGCAGATGGCCGCGCGCGTCGTGAACGACAATCTCGGCCGCGGCCTGTCGCGCATGGGCGAGTCGCATACGAAGGGGTTGGGCTATCTCGCCGATGCCGCCGACGCCGTCGCGCTGACGACGGCGTACAAGGAGGCTCGCAACGCGATCCGCCACCAGGCGGAAATCGAGAAGGCCGTCGTGCGTTCCGCCGGTGTCCTGTGGACCGACACGGCCGTCGGACATCGCCGGACGACCGCGTTCGAACCGCTCATCGACTCCCGCGCCAGCGCGCTGATGAACGAGGTCCGGGCCGCATATCAGCTGCAGGCGATGCAGCGGAACGTGGCGGCGCCTGAACCGGTCGTCACGGCCGAGGAGAAGGAGGCGGCGACCCTCGTCGTGGAGCAGGTTGGTGCGACGACGCCTGCCGGACCGGGCGCCGGTGCCCCGGTCGGCGGTGGTGGCCAGCGTCCGCCAGCACCCGCACCCGCACCCGCACCCGCCGCCGCACCGGCCGCGGGCCGCCCCGCCGCCACGGTATTCCCCGACGAGTTCAATGCCGAGTTCACGCTGCTGCTCCGGAAGAACATGACCGTCGCGCAGATCCGTGATTTTCTGTCCGGCGAGTTCACGCCGCTGCCACTGGCGGACGTGATGGCGGTGCTCCGGAACCGCGAGGCTCGTGGCCAGATTCGCCTCGTGCCAAAGGCCCGGAGCGGCCGCTGAACCGCTCACGCGGATCGATGGAATTGCAACGGGGGATCGGCATCGCGTCCATCGCGCGCCGATCCCCCGTCCCGTTTCTCCCGCAGGGGATTGTGGTCAGTTCAGCCTGGCCCGAGTGTGCAGCGCGATCGCCGAGCGGCGCGTGAGCGAGATGCTGGCGCTCCCGTCGGATGCGACGACAGTGGCGGCGCCCGAGCAGGACGCCGGCGTCGACCCCGACGCGGCCGTGAAGTTGAACTGCGCCACGTTGCAGTAGCTCCCGGCCGGCAGGCGCGTCGGGAGTGTGCTCGTGGCCGCCGTGGCGCTCAGGCTCATCGCGAGGAACCCTGCGCCATCCCGACAGAAGGCGATTCTGTTCGGATCGTCATCAATGCGGAAGGTGGCGCGGCCGCAGTTGGTGGTTGGCGTGCCGGCCGCCGCCTTTCGGAACGTGACCATGTTCGCGATCGCCGGACGCCGATGTTCACAGATCCACGATGTGACCTGCGCCGAGCCGATCACGCCGGTGCATTTGGACGAGCCGTCAGGATTGTAGATCGGAATCGTGTTGCCATTGCCATCCGAGGCTGGGCCTGCGTCGCGCGTCAGTTGGCCTGACCGGTCAAAGCCGAAGCTCGACATCAGGCTGACATAACCCTGGGAGTGGGCGAACATCATGATGGCGGCCAGCTCATATGTCGAATCGGCATAGAAGAGGGCGTCACCGCGCTGCGTATCGTGATTGTCGATGAAGACCACGCTCTTGTCTGACGGCAGGAGTTCGCTGCCGAAGGACTGCAGCGCGCCGGCCAGCGTGAACCCGTTTCGCCCGAGGAATGCATCGGAGATGCGATTGCCATACGTGAAGTCGGTGATGTCCGTTGCACCACCGGATGCGAAACCCACGCCATAGTACTGCTGTGGCGTGACTGCATCACCGCTGCCGGCGATGATCTCCAGAAAGACGTATGGCTTCGGGCGCCCGGCAGCCGTGGCGGCGTTGTTCACCCGGGTGATGATCGCCTCGAGATCAGCAGCGGGTACATGTTTTGCCGCGTCGACACGATAGCCGGCGATCCCGAGCGCGTTCAGTGCAATCAGATAGTCCGCGACCTTGGCCCGCACCGACTCCGAGGCGGTCTGCAGGTCCGAAAGGCCAACAAGTTCACAATTCTGCACCTGCGATTGCACCGCATACGAGTCGATGCTGCACGGCGAGTTGAAGTCGAGCTGCGTATACGGCACCGCGGGATAGTTGTATTTGGTGTAGACGCTCCCCGCGCTGCCGGTGCCACTGCCTGCCGTCATGTGGTTGATCACGACATCGGCATAGATGTCGACACCGACCGCCTTGCACCGAGTGACCATGTCGGTCAGTTCAGCCGCCGTGCCGGACCGTGACTGCGTGAGACGGTAGCTGACGGTCTGATAGCGCTGCCACCACGGGAAGAATGCCCCCGCATTGCGAACGATGGCGTGCTCCGACGGCGGCGAGATCTGCACGCCCTTGTAGCCACGCGGACCGAGGACGGCCTCGCACTCGCGGGCGATGTCCGCCCAACGCCACTCGAACATGTGCACGAACACGTCGCCCGCCGCCGCACGGCCGCTGGACGTGTACGCCTGCCCGAGGACGGGCGGAGGCACGACGACAGGCGGCACAACCGGTGGGCCACCGCCGGTGGGTTCGGAGCCGCCGCCACAGGCGGCGAGAAGCGAGAGCATGGCGACGGCGCTGGCAGACAGGATGCGATTCATACCATACGAACATCTGCCGGAGGCCGCCCGTCAAGCGCGGCACCGGCACTGGCGCTGCACGGGTTGGGACGAATAGGCTTGCGGCATGACGATGCTTGCGGCGGTCCAGATGGTCTCGACACCGGACGTGGAGGAGAACCTCGCCGCTGCCGCGACGCTCGTCGCCACCGCGGCCGGCGCCGGCGCCGAATTCGTCACGCTGCCGGAATACTTCTGCCTGATGGGTGCGAGTGACGCAGATCGCCTCCGCATCGGCGAGTCGACCGGGAACGGACCGATCCAGCGATTCCTCGCCGAACTGGCCGAACGCCATCGTGTCTGGCTGCTCGGCGGGACGGTCCCGGTCCGGACGGAGGGCGGTGCGCTCGTGCGCAATGCCAGCTGTCTGTTCGGCCCTGATGGCGTCATGACCGCACGTTACGACAAGATTCATCTGTTCGCCTTCGACGACGGGCGGGAGGCGTACGATGAGGGCACCGTGCTGCAAGCGGGCACGACGCCTGTCGCCACGACCGCGGCGGGACTGCGCGTCGGACTGAGTGTGTGCTACGACCTGCGATTTCCCGAGTTGTACCGACAGCTGACCGCGCAGCCACAGGGCGGGCCACTCGACCTGATCTGCGCTCCGTCGGCATTCACCTACGCCACCGGAGCGCAACACTGGGAGCTTCTGTTGCGGGCCCGCGCCGTCGAGAATCAGTGTTACCTGATCGCCTCGGCACAGGGAGGGACACACCGAAACGGCCGGCGAACCTGGGGGCACAGCATGATCGTGGACCCATGGGGAGAGGTGCTCGACTGCGTCGAGACAGGGGAGGGAATCGCGATCGCACACTTCGATCGCGACCGACTCGATGGTATTCGCGAACGACTCCCGGCGTTGCAGCATCGAAAGTTGTGACATCCCGGAACAGTTTCCGTGCTGCATAGCTTTCACGCCATGCAGACGCCCCTGACCTTTGACAATCGCTTCGTCCGCGAACTTCCCGGCGATCCTGACACATCGCAGACGCGTCGGCAGGTGCTGCACGCGTGCTGGAGTGCTGCGGCGCCCACGCCTGTGTCGGCGCCGCGGCTGGTCGCGCACGCCCGCGAGGTGGCCGACATGCTCGGCATTGCGGCGGCCGACGTGCAGACGCCCGGCTTTGCCGACGTCTTTGGCGGCAACCTCGTGCTGGATGGGATGCAGCCGTATGCCGCATGTTATGGCGGACACCAGTTCGGGCAGTGGGCGGGTCAGCTCGGCGACGGTCGCGCGATGTCCCTCGGCGAAACCGTCAATGCCGCCGGCGAACGCCTCGAGTTGCAGCTGAAGGGAGCCGGTCCGACGCCCTACTCGCGCACCGCAGACGGGCGCGCCGTTCTCCGCTCGTCACTCCGTGAGTTCATCTGCAGCGAGGCGATGCACCACCTCGGGGTGCCGACGACCCGCGCACTCTCGCTGGTCGCAACCGGTGACCGGGTGCTGCGAGACATGTTCTACAACGGCGACGCCAAGCTGGAGCCCGGCGCCGTCGTCTGTCGGGTGTCGCCGAGTTTCATCCGGTTCGGCAACTTCGAACTGCTCACGGCACGAGGGGACACCGCATTGCTCGAGACGCTGGTCGACTTCACCATCGCGCGTGATTTTCCGTGGATCGATGGGGAGCCCGTGGACCGTCGAACCCGATGGTTTCGCGAGGTGTGCGAGCGCACGGCACAGATGATCGTGCACTGGATGCGCGTCGGCTTCGTGCACGGCGTCATGAACACCGACAACATGTCGATCCTCGGACTGACGATCGACTACGGGCCGTATGGGTGGCTGGACAACTACGATCCCGACTGGACACCGAACACGACGGACGCCAGCGGACGACGGTATCGCTACGGCCAGCAGCCGTCCGTGGCGCAATGGAATCTGGTGCAGCTGGCGACGGCGATCGCGCCGTTGTTTCCGGAAACGACACCGCTGCAGGAGGGGCTGAACCGGTACGTTGAGGTCTATCGGCGGGAGTTCGAAGTGATGACCTGTGCCAAGTTCGGTTTTCTGGCCAGCAGTGACGTGGCGCAGGAGTTGATGGGTGAAGCATACGCATTGCTCGAGCAGTGCGAACTGGACTACACGCTGTTCTTTCGCGCGCTCGGTGACCTCCCCGCAGAGCTGCCACACGGCAGCTCGGTCGTTCCGCTGCTCGGCGACATCAGCTACGACGACGCGAAACTTGCGGTGTACCGGGATGCGCTGGACGCATGGGTTCACCGCTGGCACGCGTCGTGTGATTCCGACTCCGACTCACACACTTCTCGTCGCGCGCGCATGCACACCGTCAATCCGAGGTTTGTATTCCGCAACTATCTCGCGCAGCAGGCAATCGATCTGGCGGAGGCGGGTGATGCATCGATGATCGATACGCTGCTGGATGTTTTTCGCCGACCGTATGATGAGCAGTCCGAGCACCAGGCGCTGGCCGGCCGTCGGCCGGACTGGGCACGACACAAGGCGGGATGCTCGATGCTGTCGTGCAGTTCATGACCCATCCAGCGCGATGAAACCACACAGGGACACAGTGTCGCAGCGGCAGCGAGTCGGTGTAATTCACAGCTCCGCGTCAGCCTCGATCTCGACCAGATAGCCTTCGCCGATCAGTTTGGCCTGGACCATCGTGTTGGCCGGGAGAATGTGTCCGAACCGCTCGCCAAGGGCGCGAGCGATCGGTTCCCATTGCGAGATGTCGTCCACGAAAACACGGGTTCGCACCACCTGCTCGAGCTGACCGCCAAGCGAGATCAGCGCGCCCTCGAGCTTGTCGATCACGAAGTGTGTCTGCGCCGCTGCATCGTTGCCGCCGATCGCCTGTGCGCCGTGGGTCGCCGTCGTCCCGGAGACCAGAATCCGGTTGCCGATACGCGTCGCGCGGCTGTAACCCGCCAGCGGCTCCCACGGCGTCCCGCTCAGACAGATCGACCGTGCATCGTCGATCCGTCGCACGGTGTAGGGCGCCGGAAACGCGTCCACGTGATGACTCAGATCACCCGACGCGGTGAGGTATGGTGGTTTGCGGTACTCGTCGCCACAATCGCCGGGAATCGGCGTCAGCGTGGCCAGCACGTCGCGCAATGCGGTGCGGTCTTCAGCATCGAAGCGGAGCGACGCCAGCCTCGCATTGTCCTCGATATGTTCACGTTCACCCAGTCGCGCGCCGATGATCACGCCCGCCACCGCGGGGAAGTCGAGAATGTGGCGGCAGGCTACATTGGCCATCGACACATTGTGCTTCTTCGCGATCTGCGACGTGACCGAGAGCACCCGCTGTAGTGCATCCCAGCCACCGGCGGCCTGCATGAAGCGTCCGTACTTCATCAGCGACCACGTCTTCAGGTCATCCTTCGGTGGCTCCGGCCGGGCCTGCCAGCGCGCGCCGAGCAGGCCTCCGGCAACGGTACCGTAGGCCAGCAATTTCACCCCGTATTGTTCGCAGACCGCCGACATCCGACCCGCGGCGCGCTGATCGAGCAGGGAAAACGAGACCTGGTTCGTGACGATCGGAATGCCGCTCGCCACCGCAATACGCAGATGCGCTGCGTCGAAGTTCGTCACGCCGATCTGGCGGATCAGCCCTTCCGATTTCAGCTCGCCGAGAAACCCAAGCGCGTCCAGCCAGTGTGCATCGGCGAACGTCCAGGCGTGGAATTGCATCAGGTCGACCGGACGGCCCTGCAACCGGTCCGCCGCCCGCTCGACCGCTGCCCTGACATCCCCCTTCGCGATCGGCCCGGGCTTGGGTACCCACTTCGTGAAGAGCTGGGTGGCAACGTCCGCATTCGCGGCCCGAAAGCGACCGGCGATCAGTTCCGCCGAGCCGTAGTGGTCCGCCATGTCGAACGTCGTGAAGCCGGCGTCGACGTACGGACGCATCGCAGCAGCCGTTGCATCGAGGTCGAGCACGCGTCCGTCGCGCTCCATGTCCGCGATCTGCCACAGGCCGGTGATCACGCGAGCGATCGTGAGATCCGGTGCGAGCTGGCAGCGTTCGACTGGAGAAGTCATTCGGAATTCACTCCGTTGGCAGAGTCGCGAAGATGGCATCCACATCAATGCCGCGGCGGCGCATCGAGGCGACTTCGCGCAGATAGATGACGGTGGCAAGGCACATCACCAGCAGCCATACCGGCGTCGACCGGAAGTACCAGGCGGCCACCGGGGCGGACAGATCCTTCCATGTATGCACGGCGAGAAATCCGCCCAGTACCAGCATGCCGATCGCGGACACCGCCACCTGCGCCCGTCGCCCTGGCAGAACACGGATGTCTCGCGCGATGGCAGGATTCCGGGACGGCAGCGTCAGGACCGAGACACTGATGGCGATGTAGTTGACGAGCATCGCGGTGACCAGAATGTCGACGCCGAGAAAGACATCACCCGCCAGATGGCACCCGAGAATCGACAGCGTCGCCATGCTCGCGCTGGCCACGATCGCGATGTGCGGCGTCCGGTATCGCCCGTGCAGCGCGGCAACGCGGCGCGGGAAGATCCCATCCTCGGCCCACGCAAACATCAGCCGCGAAACCGACAGCAACATGGCCGGCACGTCCTTGGCCAGGGCCACCGCGCCTCCGGCCACGATCGCCACGGTCCATCCTGTCGGCAGCACATACCCAAGGAGTCCAGGAGCGTTGACGTCGCGTCGCGCGGACTGTTCCGCGACATACTCCCACGGCACCGCATGGTAGACTGCCGCGGTGAAGAGCATGTAGAAGATGCTCACGCCGACCACCGCCAGCCCGATCGCCAGCGGCAACGTCCGATTCGGATTCTTCGCCTCACCGCCAGCCTGCGCGATCGAGTCGAATCCGATGAAGCCGCTGAAGAGCACCGTTGCTGCCGTCAGGAAGACGCGCGCGGTGATCGGTGCCGCGGTCGTCGCGGGAAGTGGCCGCCCTTCACGTGCCAGGACCGCGCCTGCGAAGTCCGCGTGATCGAAGAGAAAGCCGGCAACGATGACGACGCCGCCGAGCACGAATGTCAGCCCGAGCAGCGGGACGAGAATGCGCTCATACGACTTGATGCCGAGGATGTTCACCAATGTGAAGAACCAGAGTACGAACAGCGGGATGCCGAGCCGGACCGGCCCCGTCTCCAGAAAGCGCGCGCCGCCAGCCCAGGACGCGGCCAACGCGATGTCTCGCAGAAACGGCACGAGGACATACGACACGACGCCGATCGCTACGCAGAGCGCAAACCACTGGGAAAAACTGGCGATGAAACCGACGTATGGGTTCAGTCCGCGGCTGGCATACACATAGCTGCCGCCCGCCCGGGGCATCGCCGAGGCGAGGATGGCATACGCGAGCCCGGCGAAGAATGCGGGGACCGCCGCAAAGAGAAATGCCGGGAGCACCCAGGCGCCGATCCCCGGAACGTTCCGCTGGATCATGAACGGGATGACGTTGATGCCGGCCCCGACCATTGAGGCGATCCCCGTCGCGGTGAGTGCCAGAAGGCCCATCTCGCGGGCCAGGCCCGGTCGAGCGGCGGCTGAGGTCGTATTTGGCGGAGTCATCGGTGGTCATTCTATCCGGCCGAGGCGGTTCCCGCCCGTTCGTCTGTCCTCGAGCCGCCGGCTGACCACGTTGAAGAGTGACCGTCATGCTTCAGCACACGCAAGACAAACCAAGCGCGTCGGCGAGACGGCGCGCCTGATTGGTCAGTGCAGGTCGGCCGAGTCGCGCTCGCGGAGGTTACCCCCATGCAACGCCTCGACGGGGGCCGCTGCCATCGCACTTCGCGCGCGCGCCAACGGCTCGCTCATGGCCTGCGTCAGGAAACGCTGGCCCTCGCCGATGCGCTCGACTTCGATCGCCACCGCTTCGACCGCGCTCTCCATCTTGTCCATGCGGTCGCGCAACGCCGCCGCTTCGGCGGACTGCTGCCGGTCAAATCGGGCGCTGTTTGGGCCAAACCAGCGTCGCGCGATCTGAACGGCGAACGGAATCAGCAGCGCAAAGCTGAGGACTGTCACGAGGTTGGGGCTGAACGCCCGCGTGGCTCGTTCGCGGCCTCCGGACACTGCCGTCGTTCCTTCCGACGAGCGCCGTGGCGGGGCATTGGCCAGTTGTGCCGAGTTCGCCGCCATCTCCTTCTCGATCGAGATCAGGCGCTCATCGAGCACTCGCAGGCGATTCTCGAGCCCGGGCCGTTCGCTGGCCGATGTCTCTGGCTGGCGCAGCTGTTCAGCGACATCATCGCGACGATCCTGCACCGACTCGAGCTGGTTGCTCAGCGCGGTCCGTTTCGCTCGGAGAAACTCCGCCTGATTCTGCGATATCGGCCCGGACGGGGCTGCGGGCGCGTTCGTCGCCACCGGCTGGCCAGGAGCCGGCGTCGCTGATGCGGGCGGTTGTGCTTCCGCTACGGGGGGTTGTGGCATGGTCTGAGTACGGTGGCCACTCGCGGGCGGTTTCGCCAGTCGCCTTCGGAAACACCTGAGACGAACCGCGCGCTGAGTCGTCGTTGGCGTGGACGAATCGGGCCCGGCTACGCGACGGCGCGACCCTTGCCTCAGCCATTGCCAGCCCCCGCTTTGCTCCGACGGCCGCGCGATCCCACCCGATTGCCGGCGCGCTGGACCCTTTGATTGGCCCCTATGCAACGGCTTCCTCCACCCAGGCGCCGGCGCGCCTTTACGCTGCTCGAGCTCCTCGTGGTGCTCGTGCTGCTCGGGCTGGCCGCTGCGTTTGTTCTTCCGGTTCTCGAACGGCCCGTCCGATCCGCGGACCAGCGCACGGTGCTGGAGCGCGCTCGCGCGGTGGCCGTCCGCCGCGGTGAATCCGTCCGCCTCCAGGTCGATGCCACCGGCGCGTGGACCGTTCGCGCAACTGCCGACACTACCGATGCGATCCTCCTATCGGGCGCCGCCACGACAGCGGCGCCCGATGCGGGCATCGCACGCTCCATCGTAATCTCCGCCCTCGGAGCCTGTCTCCCTGAGGGCAAGGCTGTCGTCGGCGGCGGTGCGTGGGATCCCACGCGCTGTGCCGAGGCTCGTCACTAGATCGTCCGAAACAGATGACGCTACTCGAATCCATCGTCGCCCTCGTGATCCTCGGTCTTGCCGCCGTCGGCTTTCTGGAGCTCTTCCAGCGGGTCAGTGTGAGCACGCGCGACACCGCGTCGTGGTCGCACGCCGTGGCGGTTGCCGAGCTGACGATGGAACGCGCCGTGCTGACACCGGAACCGGCGTCGGATTCGATCGGCGGGTTGCGCCGGCGCATCGAACTCAGGCCATGGAAGCACGGACTCCGCGAGATCGTCGTGACGGTGGACGTGCCGCCGCCTCTCGGCGCGAGTGTGGTGCTCCATCGCCTGGTCAACGCGCGGTGAAGACACGGCACGGCTTCACGCTGATCGAGGTGATGATCGCGCTCCTGATCGGGAGTGTGGTCGTGCTGCTCGCCTACGCCACGTTGCGGGCCGGCCTCGATGTGCAGGAGCGGGTCACGGCGTCACGGGAAGCCGACGAAACGGCGACCGCCATGCGCGCCATGCTCGGGGATGCACTGCGGCACGCGGTGGCTGGCGATGCACGCGATCTGCGCGGACTGCACACCGACGCGGACGCTGCGGGGGCGTTGACCGGATTGGGCTTCGTCTCGCGAGGGATCATGGCGCCGCTCGGTGGCAGTGCGCAGTGGCAGATTGGACTGGCTTCTGATTCCGCGGGCGTGACGCTCTCGGCCACGCCACTCGACTCCCTGAGCACGCCGCTGCGCTTCACCTCGCGCGGCTCGCGTTCCTTCGCCGTTCGGTTCCTGGCACTCGAGGACGGCGCCTGGCGCACTGACTGGAATGACCCGACCCGCCTGCCGTCGGCCGTCGAGGTGCGATTCCTCGACGCGGCTGGCCGCGAGTCGATGGCCACGCTCGTCGCGCGGACCGCACCGGTGAGCGGACTCTGATGAAGCGCGCAACCCGACGCCGCGGCGTGGCACTGATTCTCGTCCTCTGGATCATCGTGATCCTCGGCGGCGTGGCGGCAGCCGTCACGGCCGGTTCACGCACGACCGGCGACGTGACCGCGAATGCGCGCGCACGAACCATTGCGAGGTACGCCGCTGAGAGCGGCGTGATGGCGGCGGTTGCCGCGCTGCAGCAGCGCATGGAGGTGGCTGGGGACGATGCCGTCAAGCGCAAGGCGGTGCTGAACTCGACCGACCGCGCGCTGGATGATGTGGCAAATTTTGAGCTGGGCGATGCCAGCGTGCAGGTCATCATGCTCGACGTGAGCGCTCGCATCGACGTCAATGCGGCGCCGGAAGAGGCGCTGTCAGCATTGTTCGCCCGCGCTGGACATGCGGCGGAAGCGGCGGCGGCGGCGCGCGCCATCCGCCGGCACATCGACGCGATTCCAGGTCAGGCGACGCTCTTCAATTCGCTCGATGATGTCGCGGCGATGCCCGAAGTCGGACGGAAAATGATCACCGATGCGTCCCAGTGGCTCACGGTCGACGGCGACGGGCAGATCAACCAGAACACGGCGCCGCCAGTCGTTCTCGGTGTCGCCCGAGGCAGCCTGATCGACGAACCGTCACGGGTGATGTTCATCGCGCGCGGCTGGCAACGGGGCCACCCGCTGACGCACGAAGTCCAGGCGGTGTACGCCGTGCAGGGCAATCAGCTGGCGTTCGTTCGCTGGCGGGAGCGCGACCTGTGAGCGGCGTCGTTGGTATCGAGATCGGGGCAGAGCGCGTGCGCGCGGTGGTGCGTTCCCGCGGCGGCCGACTCCGCACGTACGAACTGCCGTTCGTGCCGGAACGTCTCGACGAGATGGTCACGCAACTCGCCGCCGCCGCTGGCGATGTGCGCGGGATCGGGCTGGCGATCGGGCTCGCGCACCTGCATGTCAAGCAGGTGAAGCTTCCACCCGTGGCGCATACCGCGCGTCGTCAGATGCTGACGGTCGAACCGGAGCGGTGGTTTGCGGTGCAACCCGGTGCCTCGACCGCCGTGGCGCTGACACCGGATGGCGAGATCGCCCTCGCGGCGGACGGCGAGCTGGTCGACGCCTGTGCGCGCGCGTTGTCGCGCTGGAGCAGCGTGCGGCGTGTGGAGGCCGCCCCGATGGCCCTCGCGCGTGCGCTCATCGCGGCGGGTCACCCATCCACCAGTGCCGCGCTCGAGGCGGGCGCTGGCGAAGTCGGTGCGATCGAAACGAAGGATGGCCTGTTGCGCAGCGTGCGCCGCGCTCGAGCGAGTGATCTCGCCGCTGCGCCGGCATCACCGTCGCTGGCCAGGGACATTGATCCCGCGTTCAGCGTCGCTCTGGGAGCGGCCCTCGGTCTCGATGGGACGATTGACGCCATGCTGCTGACGCCCTCGCTCGAGCGCGGCTTCGTCTCCGAACAGCGTCGACGTGTGCTCGCCTGGGCGACAGCGGCCATGGTGGCCGTTGGCGCTGCCGGGTGGGCCGCGGGTGCATCCCGTGATCGCCTGCTGTCCGGGCTTGAAGCGGAGTTGCTTGCGGCTCGACGCGCCGCGGCGACCGGCGTGGAATTGTCATCGCGCGCGATGGCGACAGACCGCGAGCTGGCGGCGATCAGCACCACCACCGCCTCGCGTCCGGATGTCGTGGCTGCGATGGCCGCACTGGGCGCTCGCCTCCCCGCCGCCGCGGTAGCGCAACGCGTACGTGTGGTTGGCAACGAATGGCAGGTCGAGGGCAATGCGCAGACGGCGGCCGCGGTGCTTGCGGCACTCGCCGCCGAACCTGCGTTCGGGAAGGTGCGTTTCCTCGCGCCAAGCAACCGGTTCCGTGATGGTACCGCAGACCGGGAGACATTTGCCATCGCCTTTGCTTTCCGCTGACGGGCTTTCGGCTCGCGACCGACGCACGCTCACCTGGGGAGCGGGCGCGGTCGCGTGCGTGCTGCTTCTGGCGCTGCTGATTCCCGTGGCGAAACGATGGGGCGATCGCGAGTCGCTGATCGCCGCGCGCCGCGGTGAGCTGGCGCGACTGCATGGGGTGCAAGGCGCGGAGTCGATGTTGCGGACCGCCGTCGACGCACGCGCCGCGCGTGCAGCGGAGTATCCACAGCGCCCCGTCGCCGCGGCGACGGCGGCGCTGGCGGCCGGCGTGTTGCAGGGTGTGCTGCAGCGTTACGCGGACGACAGCCAGCTGAGTGTGAGTGAATTGAACGTCTCCGGCGAGCCGGATTCGACTTCCGTGCCGTTGGCGGCCTTGCCTGCCACGTTGATCGCGCTCGGTGATGTCTTTGGAATCGCCGACCTGCTCTCGCGCGTGCAGAATGGCACCACGCTGCTCGACGTGCGCGAACTGACCGTGCAGATCAACCCCGCCCGTCGTGCCGAGGGCGGTGGGGAACTGCTGCAGCTCACGCTCACCGTCCGTGCACCCTTCGTGATCGAATGAGTCTCCCGAAGCGCCTCGTGCTCGGCCTGCAAGCCGTCACTGCCGGTGGCCTCATTGCCACCGCCGCCCTGTTCGCATGGCCGGCCAGCACCGCCGTTGCATCCGTTGCCCCAACATTGCCAGCGCTGACTGCCGCTGTGCCACCTATGCCATCCACCGCGACCGCTCTCACGGACAGCATCGTGAACGCCAACATCTTCTCGCTCACGCGCAAGGCGCCGACGGCCCGCACGTTCGTCGCCGGGCCCGTTGATCCGGTCCTTGCCGCCACGGCGGCGGCGTCGGACAGCATGGGCGGTGTCGAGATGACATCCCCTGACGCGGATCCGGTGCCGGCGTTGTACGGCGTCGTCAACGGCCCACTCGGCGCGGCCGCGCTGCTGCGGCTCGATCCGGCGGCGCGTGGCTCGAGACTGTTCCATCTCGGTGAAGGCGTGGGAGGGTATCGGGTGCGCAGTATCGGCGCGGACCGTGTCGAACTCTCGGGCCCGACCGGCCCGGTGGTCCTCACACTGACGGTCCGCGGAGCCACACCATGATGCGTCTCCGATTGCCGCACGGGCTCCTGGTGCTTCTGGCACTGGTGTCGACCGCTCCGCTGCGGGCACAGGCCGCACCGCGTCCGGTTGCCAGCACCCTGCGTTTCGCCAATGCCCACCTCGAGGACGTGATCATCGCGATGGGTCAGATGATCGGGCTCACGATCGTCGCGACTGACGTGCCGGACAAGCGTGTCACGTTGAACACGGCGAGCCCCGTTCGTGCGGCTGAACTCGGAACGATTCTCGAGTCGCTGCTCGAATCGCACGGCCTCGTCATGGTCCGAAATGGGTCCGTCGCCCAGGTCGTACCCGCCGGCCAGACCCCCGCCGGCAGCCAACTGGGTGTCGGCTTCGATCTACCGGATCCGGTTCCGGTCGGGGTGATCTCCCGGCTCGTACCGCTGCAGCATATCCGGGCCGATGAGGCGGTTGCCGCGCTCCGGCCCATTGCAGGCCCGAACGCGCGCCTCGAATCCGTCGCCCGATCGAATTCGGTCCTCATCACCGACCGCGGGACGAACGTGGCGCGGTATCTCGATCTGCTGCGCCGCCTCGACCAGTCGACGCAGGGCGAGGATGGACTGCGCACCTACGTCGTGAAGTTGAAGTACGCCAACTCCGACGATCTCGCCGGTGTACTGGGCCAACTGTATGGCGCCACCGTCGCCGCCGGCCGTCGGAGCTCGCTCGATGATCAGGCGTTGTCGCGCAGCACCAGTGCGTTCCGTGAGCGCGAAACCGAGACGATGCGGCAGCGCCAGAGCCTGCAGCCACCGCCGCCGGTTTCAGCCGCCCCCGTGTATCGCGATAGCTCTCGCGGACCGGGATCGCTCATCGGCCAGACGATCGTCGTCTCGAGCCCGCCAAGCAACTCGCTGGTGATTCGCACCGCACCGTCGAACATCACCCTGCTGCGCGAAACGATCGAGTCGCTCGACAAACGTCCGGTGCAGGTCCTGATGGAGGTGACCGTGGCTGAAGTCATTCTCGGGCGCGGCACCGAGTTCGGCATCAACTGGGCGGCCGCCACCGGCGGTGTCCGGAGCAACGGCGGTGGGCAGTTCGGTCAGCCGCTGGTGCCCGATTCGCTGGATCCGGTCCAGGATTTCATCGGTCGTGTCACGCGCCTTGGCAAGATCGACGTGCGGGCCGTGCTCCGCACCCTCGCGTCGACGTCCACGGTCAATGTGCTGAGTACACCGGAAGTGCTGGCCGTCAACAACCGCGAAGCCCGCATTCTCGTCGGCAGCAAGGTCCCGTTCATCGCATCGACGCGCCTCGGCAACGACGTGGCCATCGATCGCGCGGTGCAGTACCAGGACGTGGGGACGCAGCTGACACTCATCCCCACCATCAACGACGACGGCTACGTGAGCGTCCAGCTGTTGCAGGAAGTGAGCAGTCTCTCCACGCAGACGGTGCAGGCCGCACTGAACGCGCCGGTGATCACCACGCGCGAAGCGTCTACCCGGGCCATCGTTCGCGATGGACAGACGGTGGTCATCGGCGGACTGATCGGTACTTCGACCGAGTTGATCAACAGTGGTGTGCCGCTGCTGAAGGACATTCCGTTGCTGGGCTACCTCTTCAAGCGCCAGACGACATCGAAGAATCGGACCGAACTCGCCATCTTCATCACGCCGTACATCGTCCGAACGGACGCCGAGGCCGACGCACTCTTCGAACGCGCGCGGCAGCGGACGCGCAATCCGGAAGCGGGTGATGCACGCACCCTTGGCCGCCCGGCCGTTCCTCCGACGCCGAAGAAGCCGTGACGATCGTGCGCGAGGACGCGCCACCGCCAGCGCGCGACCTGCGCGATGCCGCAACCGGTGTGCTCGCGCGCCGGTTGTCGCCACGCTATCTGGAGGAGCATACGCTCCTGCCGCTCGGTGTTGACGACGATGGCGCCCTTGTGCTGGCGGTTGGCGTGATGCCGGATTCCACCGTCCTCGATGAACTCGGTCGCCTCTTTGCGCGACCCATTCGCCTCGTTGAACACCCGGTCGGTGAGATTCGCGCGGCATTGCTGACGGCCGAACGGGATGCGCCGTCGGACGATGCCACGGCGTTGTCGGCAGCGGACGGCGATGATCAGCCCCTGGATGATCTGCGCGCGCTGGCGGAACAGGAGCCGGTGATTCGGCTGGTGAACGTGACCTTGCTCGACGCACTGCGGGCTGGTGCGAGTGACGTGCACTTCGAGCCGCTCTCGACCGAGGTGCGGGTCCGGTACCGTCTCGATGGCGTCCTTCGCGAGATGACACGCGTCGGCCGACAGTATCAGGCCGCCGTGGTGAGTCGCATCAAGATCATGGCGGGCCTCGACATCGCGGAACGCCGGAAACCGCAGGACGGACGGATCCGGATTCGTCTCGAGGGACGCGAAGTCGATCTGCGCGTCTCCACGTTGCCGGGACTGCACGGCGAGGGCATCGTGCTGCGGCTGCTCGATCCTGGCGTGACGACGCCGGAGCTGACGACGCTCGGCATGCCTGAGCATGTGCGCACACCGTTCGAACGGCTGCTCGGTCGGACCGGCGGATTGCTGCTCGTCACGGGACCGACCGGATCAGGCAAGACCACGACGTTGTATGCCGCGCTCGCCAGGCTGAATACGCAGGCCGTCAAGATCGTGACCGTGGAAGATCCGATCGAGTATCGCATCGATGGCGTCACGCAGGTGCCGGTGAACGTGCGCGCAGGGATGGGCTTCGCTGCCGCGCTTCGGTCAATCCTTCGCCACGATCCGGACATCATCATGGTCGGTGAGCTGCGCGACGCCGAAACCGCGACGATTGCGATCCAGGCCGCGCTGACGGGTCACCTGGTGCTGAGCACACTGCATACGACCGATGCCGTCGGCTCCGTGACTCGACTGGTCGACATGGGCGTCGAACCCTATCTGGTCGCGGCCACCATGCAGGGCGCTGTTGCCCAGCGCCTGGTGCGTGTGCTCTGCGAGCGTTGCGCGACGTCACGCGAGGTGACCGCCGCCGAACGGATGCGATGGGGCACCGCCACGGCGCGCCCTCGCGCCGCCGTCGGATGTGACCAGTGCGCCGGAACCGGGTATCGCGGCAGGCGTGGCATCTACGAGCTGTTCGTGCCGGATGAGTTGACGCGCGCCGACATCGTTGCGGGCACCCCGGCTGATGTGCTTCGGACACGGGCCGCCGCCAATGGAACCATTGCGCTGCGTGAGGAGGGGTGGCGCCTGGTGCGCGAAGGGATCACCACGCCCGAGGAGATCGTCCGTGCCATCGGCGAGGTGGATGGATGAGTATTTCGAGCGTGAACCAGGACGCTGCGGCGTCGTTCCGCTACCGCGCATCCACTGATTCCGGTGCGATGGTGGATGGCGTGTTGCGCGCCCCGTCGCGGGATGCCGCACTCAGGGAGTTGCGCCGACAGAATCTGTGGCCGGTCACCGTCGATCCGGTGTCGGCTCCGGTTGCCTCGAGCGTACGCTTTGTTACTGGCGCCGCAGCCCGACGCCGAGCCGTGGCGCAGTGGACCCGGACCCTTGCAACACTGATTGATGCCGGCGCGCCGCTCGACCGGGCACTCGCGGTCGCGCAGTCGCAGAGTGTGCATGGCGACGTGTCTGAAGGGGCGCAGGCGATCCGACGTGCGGTGCAGGGTGGGGCATCGCTGGCGGAAGCGATGCGCGTGCAGCCGATCCTCTTCGATGCACTCCATACGGGCGTCGTACGATCCGGTGAGGCGTCAGGGTCGCTTGGCGCATCACTCGATACCCTCGCGGGCTATCTCGAGGAAGACGAATCCCTCCGAGCGCAGCTGAAATCGGCGCTGCTCTATCCGGCGTTGATGGGCACCGTCGCCACGCTCGGTATCCTGATCCTGCTGCTCTTCGTGGTCCCGCGTTTCGCAACGCTCTTGTCGGATCTCGGTGGCACCATGCCGCTCTCGACGAAGATCCTCGTCTTTGTCGGTGATCTGGTCGCTCGTGGGTGGTGGGTGATGGCGATTGCGGCCGCGATTGGCGTGGTCGCAGCGCGCACGGTGATGTCGTCGCCGGCGGCGCAGCTGGCGTGGCACTCGTGGCGGCTGACGCTTCCACTCGTCGGACCGATCGAACGGACTCTCGCGACGGCGCGCTTCACCAGATCCCTCGGACTGATGCTGCAGGGCGGCCTGCCGCTCCTGCCCGCACTCAGGCTCGCGCGGACGGGCATCTCGAATCAGGCGATCGTCGCGGAACTCGAATTGGCCACCAAGAGCGTCGTTCGTGGAAACGGGCTGGCGTCATCGATGCTGGGCATCCTGACTCCCATGGCGGTCCAGCTCCTCGCGGTTGGCGAGGAGAGCGGACGGCTCGACACGCTTGCCCTCCGGGCGGCCGCGACCCACGACGAAGAGGTTCGACGTCGGCTGCGGACCCTGGCGTCCCTGCTCGAGCCGGCCCTCATCTTGCTGTTTGGTGGTGTCGTGGGTTTCGTGGCTCTTGCCATGTTGCAGGCCATTTACGCGGTCAACGCGGGGGTGTGATGTCGGGTTCGCGACGAGTGCGGGGGCGGCGTGCGGGATTCACGCTGCTCGAGATGCTGGTGGTGCTGGTCATCCTTGGGCTGTTGGCCGGCCTGATCGGGCCGCAGCTTTTCGGCCGCGTCGGCGAGGCCAAGGCCACCACCGCGCGCACCCAGATGGAGCTGCTCGGGGTCGCCCTGGATAGCTACCGCCTCGACAACGGCAGCTATCCGGTCACAGCGCAGGGGCTCGAGGCGCTGATGGTGCGTTCCTCACGTCAGCCGGCACCGATGAACTGGCGAGGCCCGTACCTGCGGAAAGCCGTTCCCGGTGACCCGTGGGGCAAGCCGTACCTGTACGCATCGCCAACCCGAGGTGGCGAGGGCTTCGAGCTTCGGTCACTCGGCCGGGACGGCGCCGAGGGCGGGACGGGCGAAGACGCCGATCTGGGCGGTCCACCGGCGGCGGCGAAGCGGAACTGAATCGGCGAACGGCCCTGCACCCCTGACACGACGGCCTGAGAGTTGCCTTAACGTCGGAACCGGGCTTTCGTCTGTTTGGAGCCGTCGCTGCAGACCTCACCTGAGGAAAAGACGCGTCACCCGTTCCGCCGCAACATCGACCGGAGAGCGTATGGGCCTGAGCGAGTCTGAACAGACTGAGACAAGCATGACCGCCGCACCTGATGTCACGCCGAAGCGAGGCACGGAAGCGGGACCATCCCGGCGACACTTTCTCGCTGCCGCTGCGGCGGGTCTGGTGCTCGGCGCGAGAGACGTCTCGGCCCAGGGCACGGGCCGACGAGCGCGTCGCAAGGCATCCGTCCCCGTCGCCGGTGTCGCCGCATCACTCGCCGTGGTCGCCGCGCCGCCCGATTCGCAGCTCACCGTCTGGCGTGATCCCGTCGCCCGGTTGGTTCGCCGCATCACCCTTGGCATCACGCGGGACGAGCTGGAGCGCGCGAAGAAACTCGGCTACGCGAAGTACCTCGACGAGCAGCTCAGGCCGTCCACCATCGACGACCGGGCGGTATCTGCAGTCGTCGCAACGCGGTATCCGACACTCCGGATGTCGCCGGACGAACTGTACGCCGTCAGCCAGGGCACCGTCATGACGGAGCTGCAGGAGGGCACGCTGTATCGCGCTGCCTTCTCGAAGCGCCAGCTCAGCGAGCGCATGGTCGAGTTCTGGAGCGATCACTTCAACATCGATCGCAATCAGGTCTACTATTTGAAGACGATCGATGACCGCGACGTGATCCGCAAGCATGCGATGGGGAAGTTTCCTGCGTTGCTCAAGGCCAGTGCGCACAGCGCGGCGATGATGGAGTACCTCGATCAGACGGCCAGTCGTCGCGGGAACATCAATGAGAATTACGCCCGCGAGATCATGGAACTGCACTCCGTCGGCGTTGATGGCGGTTACACGCAGCAGGATGTGAATGAACTGGCGAGAGTCCTCACCGGATGGACCGTCTCGGGTCGCGGCATCTTCACCTACGACGCGCCGCTCCATGACTTCGGCCCGAAGTCGGTGCTGGGGCGTACCATTCCGGCCACCGCACAGGGAACCGGCGTGGCCGGGAAGGCAGAAGCGGACGCGGTGATCGACACGCTCGCGCTCCATCCGAAGACGGCGCAGTACGTCGCGACCAAGCTGACGAAATTCCTGCTGCAGTACGATCCCACGGAGGCGATGGTTCAGGCGGTGGCGGCCGAGTTCACCCGGACCAAGGGCGATATCCCGGCGATGATCCGCGTCATCCTGTCGGAGTCGAACCTCATGGCGGCGCCAGCCAAGTACAAGCGCCCGTATCACTTCGCGGTGTCGATGGTGCGCGCGATGGGGCCTGCGGTCGCCAGCATGGCGGTGGTACGCACGCTGCTCGACAACATGGGGCAGTCACTGTTCGCATGGGAAACGCCCGACGGATATCCCGACACCATGGAGTTCTGGTCCGGACTGGTGCTCGCCCGCTGGAATGCCGCGGGCACGCTGGTGGCGCAGACCGGAGCGACGTTCAACTTCGACGTGACGCCGTTCGTCGGCACGACGGCCGAAGCGGGTGCGCAACTGATCGTCGATCGGCTGCTCGGCGGTGAGGCACCACTCTCGTACGTCACCAGACTCGCTGACTATCTCAGGGCGTCGCCGACGAATACTACCCGCGTCAGGGAAGCGGTCAGCCTCGCACTCTCATCGGCACAGTTCCAATGGTACTGACCCACCCTTCCGCGCTTGGATGCGAGGTCCATCATGAGTGAGCATCAGCACGACGTTGGGTGTGATGAATACAACGCCTTGTCGCGCCGCGCCTTCGTCGGTGCCGCTGCCGGTGTTGCAGCGGCGGCGACCTTTCCGGCGTGGTTGCCGAAGGTGGTGCTGGCGCAAAATGCCACGAGCCGTGACATCATCGTTTCGGTGTTCCTGCGCGGTGGCGCGGATGGGTTGTCGATGGTGTACCCGTTCACCGACACGAACTATTACGCTGGGCGGCCGACCATTGCGATTCCACGGCCTGACAGTTCGCTCGTGAATCGTGGCGTGGCATTGAACGGACAGTTCGCCATCTCGAATGCGATGAGCGCGCTCGTCCCGGCGTTTCAGGCCGGCAACCTGCTGGTGGTGCACGGTGCCGGACTGGTGAACACGACGCGCTCGCACTTCGATGCGCAGCGATTCATTGAAGTGGGCAAGGCCGCCGATCCGAATCTCGTCACCGGATGGCTCGGGCGGCATCTGGCGACGTCAACGCCGGTGCGATCGAACGCGCCGCTGCGGGCACTCGGCCTCTCGCAGGGGTTGCAGCGCACACTGGTCGGTGCTCCGAAAACGCTGCCGATTCCGAACCCGGCCGCCTTTGGCCTTGGCGGCAGCACGACCTCGCGCGATGAACGATCGGCGTGGTTGCGCAGCGACTACGCCACCGTCGACACCTCCATCGGCGCACCGGCACTCGACGCGCTCAATACGCTGACGCTGTTGAATTCGATCAACTTCACCGGCTATGCCCCCGGCGGCGGAGCGGTCTATCCGAATTCGGGGTTCGGCCGCGGGATGCGCTCGGCTGCCGCGTTGATCAAGGCGGACGTCGGCATAGAAGCGATCCAGATCGATGCCGGTGGATGGGATACCCACTCGGCCCAGGCTCCGCTGACGGGGACCATGTCGCGCACCATGACCGACCTCGCGCAATCACTGGCGGCGTTTCACGCCGATGCCATGACCGGTGGTGTGAGCTACAAGATCACCCTCGTCGTCGTGTCGGAGTTCGGCCGCAACGTGCGCGAGAATGGCAGCCAGGGCACCGATCATGGTCGTGGGTCGTGCATGTTCGTGATGGGGCCCGGAATCGCTGGTGGTCGTGTGCTGACGAACAACTGGGTGCCGCTGGCGCGCGAGAATCTCGAAGCCGGTCAGGATCTGCGCGTCACGATCGACCATCGTGACATCCTGTCGGAAATCGTATCGCGACGCTTGGGCAACACCAACGTTGGTGTCATCTTCCCAGGGTACGTTCCGACGGTGCGCGGTGTCACGCTATGATGCTGCGCGCGATCCTTCGGTCTGGTCTGCTGGCGCTGGTGGCCTCGGCGGCGGCATGCGGCGGCGGCGGTGACGATGGACCCGCGGGGCTGACCAAGCCTGCGCAGGTCTCGATCACCACTCAGATCACCGAGCTGTTCGTCGGACAGTCGCTGCAATTGAGTGCGTCGGCACTCGACGCCAGTGGGGCTGAGCTGGCCGCGGGCGACCCGACCTGGTCGTCTGCCAATCCGGCGGTCGCGCAGGTGAGTGAGACGGGGATGCTGATGGCAATGTCGCCGGGCACCGCAACGCTCCGGGCGACGATCGCCGCGGTCAGCGCGACGGTTGCGGTCACTGTCGAAGCACTGCCACCCTACGACGTCACGATTCAGGTCACGAATACCTTCGCGCCCGCCAGTTTCGCGGTGCGACGGGGCGGAAACGTCCGTTTCGTTTTCGCTGGCATTCAGCAGAACGTCACGTTCAGCCGCGCCTTCATCGGTGCGCCGACGGACGTGCCGAATACCACCTCCGGCACCATCACCCGACAGTTCACTACCGTCGGCGACTTCCGGTTCGAATCGACGGTGACGCCTGGCCTCGCCGGTTTCGTCCGGGTTCGCTAGCCGCGACGCGGGGTCGGCCCGTCGCGGCCGGCTGCGCTGGCACGGAGCTTTCATGACAGGAATGCCGTAACGCTCAGGTCGCCGCCGCGTCCTTCAAGAGACCTTACGGCCAGCGCTGAGTTCGCCAATTCTCCGGCCTGCTCAGGCGCACTCGGAGCCGGCTGGCCGTCCTCGTCGGCCTGCTGGCCATCCTCGGCAGCCTGTCTGGTGGGGCCGACCGGCGCCCGTCTCCCGCCAAGAGCCCCAGTTCCGGAGCTGGTGGTCGGAAACTTGCACCGAACTCATCCGGTGATACTTCTGCTGAGCTCGCTCGTCTTCAGCTCACGGATAGTCTGCCGCTCGCGTCAGCGCGCGCGCCGTCGAGGCGTGTAACGCACACAACGACTGGAGGATGGATGGGAGTTACTCTCGAGCACGACGAAGTGCACGGGGCAGAACAGGGGCTCGCAACAGCAGAAGTGTCCGGTGAAGCCGGCGTGTCGTCACGCCGCAAGTTCTTCGTCACGGCGGCCGCCGCGGCCATGGTGATCGGCGGGGCCAAGGAGGCCAGGGCCCAGGCCGTGGGTGGACGGCGGGCGCGTCGCAAATTGCCAGAACCCGTGCGAGGTGTCTCGTTGGCCCTCGCCAGCGCGGCGGCTCCGCCCGACGCACAACTGGCGGTCTGGCGTGACCCAGTGGGTCGATTGCTCCGACGCGCCACCCTTGGGATCACGAAGGAGGAACTCACCCGCGCCAAGGCTCTCGGCTTCTCGAAGTATCTCGAGGAGCAGTTGCGCCCTTCGACGATCGACGATCGCGAGGTCGCCGCCTTCGTGGCCACGAATTACCCCACGCTGAAGATGACGCCCGAGGAGCTCTACGGGGCGGATCAAGGGAAGGTGAGCACCGAGCTTCAGGAATCGACGATCTATCGCGCGGCGTTCTCCAAGCGCCAGCTCTACGAGCGTATGGTGGAGTTCTGGAGCGACCACTTCAACATCGATCGTGAGAAGGTCGGCTATCTCAAGACCACCGACGACCGTGACGTGATCCGGAAGCATGCGCTGGGCAAGTTCCCGACGCTTCTGAAGGCCAGTGCACACAGCGCGGCCATGATGCGCTACCTGGATCAGACAGACAGCCGTCGTGGCAACATCAACGAGAACTACGCGCGCGAAATCATGGAGCTGCACTCCGTCGGTGTTGATGGAGGGTACACGCAGCAGGATGTGAATGAGCTCGCACGTGTGCTGACGGGGTGGACGGTCAGCGGCCGTGGGATCTTCACGTACGACGCGCAGATTCACGACTTCGGGCCGAAGAGCGTGCTGGGCAAGACGGTTCCGGCAACGGCGGTGGGCAAGGGCCTCGCCGGCAAGAACGAGGCGGATGCCATCATCGATGCATTGGCGTTGCATCCGAAGACCGCGCACTACATCGCGATCAAGATGACGAAATTCCTGCTGCAGTACGACCCCACCGACGCGATGGTCGCCGCGGTCGAGGCGGAATTCACCAAGACGAAGGGCGATATCCCGTCCATGATCCGGGTGATTCTGACGGAGCAGAACCTGATGGGGGCACCGGTCAAGTACAAGCGGCCATTCCATTGGGCCGTCTCGTCAGTGCGCGCGCTCGGGCCGAGTGTGACGAGCGTCTCGGTCGTCCGCGGCCTCGTCGACAACATGGGACAATCGTTGTTTGCGTGGGATACGCCCGATGGCTATCCGGACAAGATGGAGTTTTGGTCCGGCCTCGTCCTCGCGCGCTGGAACGCCGCGAACTCGATCGCTGGTCAAACCGCTGCGACGTTCAACTTCAATGTCACACCGTTTGTTGGTACAACGGCTGAAACCGGTGCCGATCTGATCGTCGAGCGCCTCTTCGGCGGTGAGGTTCCGGAGTCGTTCCGCACCCGTCTCGCCGACTTCCTTCGTCCCGCGCCTACGAATACGGCTCGTGTCCGTGAAGCAGTCGGTCTCGCACTCTCCTCCTCGCAGTTCCAGTGGTATTGACGGGCGACGCTGCCCTCGATCTCTGAGGTTTCTGATGTCTCAGCACGTACATGATACAGGTTGCGAGGAGTACAACACTCTGACGCGTCGCGCCTTCGTTGGCGCCGCGGCCGGTGTGGCAGCGGCGGCGACATTGCCGGCATGGCTGCCGAAAGTGGTACTGGCGCAGAGCGCCAGCAGCCGGGACATCATCGTCTCCGTCTTCCTGCGCGGTGGCTCAGACGGCCTGTCGATGGTGTATCCGTTCACCGACACCAATTACTACACCGGTCGACCGACCATCGCGATTCCGCGGCCGGACAGCAACAGCGCCACCCGTGGTATCGCACTGAACGGGCAATTTGGCATTTCTGCGGCAATGAGCTCGCTGGTGCCTGCCTACCAGGCTGGCAATCTGCTCGTCGTGCACGGCGCTGGCCTGGTGGACAACACCCGCTCGCACTTCGACGCCCAGCGATTCATCGAAGTCGGCAAGGCGCGCGATCCGAATCTCGTCTCCGGCTGGCTCGGTCGCCACCTGGCAACGTCGACACCGATGCGGAGCAACGCCCCGCTGCGGGCACTCGGACTGACACAAGGTATGCCCCGCACGTTGGTTGGCGCGCCGAAGTCGCTGCCGATTCCCAATCCGGCGGGCTTCGGTCTCGGCGGCAGCACCACCACGCGCACCGAGCGATCGGCATGGCTCCGAGGTGACTATGAAGCCGTCGACACGTCCATCGGCGCACCAGCCCTCGACGCGCTCAACACCGTGACGTTGCTGAACAACATCAACTTCAACGGCTATGTGCCATCGGGTGGCGCGGTGTATCCCAACACCGGCTTCGGTCGCGGCATGCGGTCCGCCGCAGCGTTGATCAAGGCGGACATCGGCATCGAGGCGCTGCAGCTCGATATCGGTGGATGGGACACGCACTCTGGGCAGGCACCCGCCGTCGTCAACGGCAACATGGCTCGTACCATGACGGATCTCGCGCAGTCGCTGGCGGCATTTCATGCCGATGCGCTCACCGGTGGTGTCTCGTACAACGTCACGGTCGTCGTCCTGTCGGAGTTCGGGCGCAACGTTCGCGAGAACGGAAGCCAGGGCACCGATCACGGTCGTGGATCGTGCATGTTCGTGATGGGTCCCGGCATCGCTGGCGGCCGCGTCATGACGAACAACTGGGTACCGCTGGCGCGCGAGAATCTCGAGTCCGGTCAGGATCTGCGCGTCACGATTGATCATCGCGACATCCTCTCGGAGATCGTTTCACGCCGCCTCGGCAATACGAATCTCGGCGTGATCTTCCCATCGTACGTCCCGACCGTGCGCGGAGTGACGCTATGATCGCGCGGCGCGAGTTCCGCGTCGCGACGCTCGGGGTCATGCTGCTGCTGGCGGGCTGCGGCGGCGATGCAGCGGATGGTGGGCCAACCGGCCTGCCGAAGCCGGCCAATGTTCGTATCGCGGCGCCTGCCACCGAACTGTTCGTCGGCCAGTCGGTGCAGCTGTCCGCGATCGCCCTCGATGCCTCCGGTGCTGATCTCGCGGCGGGCGATGCATCGTGGAGTTCCAGCAACAGCACGGTGGCGACGGTCAGTGAAACCGGCTTGTTGATTGCCATGGCACCGGGCAGTGCCACCATGCGCGCGACCATTGCCGGAAAATCGGCGAGCATGAGCGTCACCGTGGAGGAGTTGCCGGGGTACGATGTCACCGTCCAGGTGACATCGGCATTCGCACCGGCCACGGTCAGTGTTCGGCAGTACGGCAACGTCCGGTTCGTCTTCTCGGGCGTCAATCAGAACATCACGTTCAGTACGGCGTTCCCTGGCGCACCCGCGAACATCCCGAATACCGCAACGGCGGTGACGGTCACGCGGCAATTCGGCACTGTGGGTGATTTCCGTTACGAGTCCACCGTCAGCGCTGGTCTCGCGGGGATCGTGCGCGTACGGTAGCTGTGATCAAGTCGGGGATGGGCGGCCGGTCCTGCCGTCCATCCCAGCACCATCCCGACGATGCGGGACAGCGCGGCATCGGTCATTGCCCGCGGTGACTCACACGCCCGGGCAAGGTTCCCGCGAGCGACTGTGTGAAGCCCGACCGGACACCATGCTGGTGCCTGAACCAGTCAGAACGAAGAACGCGCCGGCACCCAGGTTGTGCTCTCTGGAATGCCGGCGCGTTCTTGTTGGCTCTCTACTGCCTGTGAGGCTCCCGGGAACATCTCCTCCGGGAATGCGGCAGGAGCGTTACGGCACTTTCGCCACCTGACCACGAAGTTCGCCATTCGTGGACGTCGTGGAGTGCAGGTCTACATATGCTCGGCCGGCACGCATCAGCGCTACCACCGAGTCCATCGCCAGCCGCGGTGTGCCCCGGATCCAGGACGGCGCAATGTCCCCGATGCTGATCACACCAGCGAGCGCCACACTGCCCGCCTGCGCGGCGTTGCCGTTCACGGGGAGCAACCAGGCGAGCACGTTCCCATTCGCTCCGGCGGCCGCCGTGTGCAGATGCGCCTGCGTGATCCCGGACATGTTCCCGACCGACAGTTCGAACTTCAGGAGCGAATCGCCGGGCACCAAGGAAAAGGTGACCGAGCCGGTGTTGGTCGTCGTCGTCGCCGGGACGACGCTGGAACCGCCCAACGTCGCCGAGAAGCGTTCCGGCGCAGGTCCCGTCGAGTCTCCGCCACTCCCGCTGCCGCCACAGGCAGCCAGGGTCAACAGCGCAAAGATCGGGAGGGTCGATCGCGAACGGAGCATGTGTGTCCTTCCTTCGTCGGAATGGCCGATGCAATGACGGGTGGTCGCACGAGAGGTCGAGCGGCGTCACGTCCGGAAGTGCGGCAGAGCTCTTCGTAGCTGAAATCCGCTATCACTCCACGACGAGCAGCGCCGCGCTGCGTCACGGGCGCCTCGCGCCCGCGGTCGTCGAGGTTGCATGGTTCGTGCCTCCGCCTGAGTCTGGGTCTGGATGCGGCGGCTCGCCGTTGCAAGCGTCGTGGCGCCATCTTTCCCTCCGAAGGCCCGTCGCCCACTCTCTGGATCGGGGCTCCTCTTTCATCCCACGCATGAATTCAGCGGACGAACAATCCAACCCGATGCACGGCATCACGCTTGAGCGGATTCTCACAGCATTGGTCGAACACTACGGCTGGAATGCCATGGGGCAGAAAATCGAGATTCGGTGTTTCACCAGCGACCCCAGTATCTCGTCGAGCCTGAAGTTCCTGCGTCGAACCCCGTGGGCGCGGCAGAAGGTCGAGGGGATGTACCGCGATCTGCTTCGCGTGCGTGCCCGGCAAGCGCCGCCACAGGACAGCGCCGGATAGGCGTGCCCGTCGGCGCCGTCGGTCGTCGTGACGGCGTGGTGGAGTGTCGCCGCAGCCATGCTCTCGAGTCCCTGCGCCATGCGTCGTCACATCATGTTCTCTCTCCGCAGCCTCCAGGTTGTGCTCGCGCTCTGCGTCCCGTCCCTGGTCGGCGCACAGGGCATCCTCCGATGGCTCGACCTGACCTCGGAACAGGTCGCGCGGCTCGACAGGGCACGCACAGTCATCCTGATTCCTGCCGGGATCATCGAAGAGCACGGCCCGTTCCTCCCGAATGGCGCGGAGTTGATGCAGAACGAAAGGCTCGCGACTGATCTTGGGGCAGCGATCGTGGCGCGCCCGGGCTGGACCGTGGTGCTCGCGCCGACCATTCCGCTCGGCAGCGGTGCTTTTGACCGTCGATCGGGCCGCAGCGGGTTTGGCGGCACCCTCGCCGTCAGGGCAGCCACCGTGCAGGCGGTGTTCAGCGATCTGGCCGACAATCTCGGCCAGCAGGGGTTCCGTCAGATCTTCGTGATCAACGGGCACGCCGATGCGAATCACGACCGCGCACTCGATCTCGCGGGCGACGTCTTCTCGGCGAGCTACCGCGGCTTCATGGTGCACCTGCTCGGTCGCCGCGGGTGCCACGTCGACGGGCTCGAGCCACCACCGATCACGATGCTGAGCGCGAGCGCCATGACCGCCGATGCTGATTCGCCACACGGCGGCGCGACCGAAACTGCCCGGTTCTGGTGGGTCCGGCCAGACCTGATCGATTCGGCCGCGGTGCGGCGTGCGGGTGATGTCCCCGCCAAGGGCGCCAGCGAATGGGTCCGAATCGCCGGGCGCCCCGATTGGCGCGGGTACGTGGGTGCCCCGCGTTTCGCAACACTCGAACTGGGTCAATGGCTCTACGAAACCGAGCGCAGGGGCTGCACCGACCTTGCGCTTCGATTGCTCGATGGACTCGACGAACGCACCGTCTCGCGCCACGGCGATCAGATGCGTGCGTACCCCGATGTCAGGTTGCTGCTCGACGCGCAGGAGCGCTCGGAGTCCGAGGAGGCCCTCCGACAGAAGCGCGCCCTCGGCCGCCCGCCACAGCGGCCCTAGAGGCCCGCTGGCACCGCGAGCCACTCCAAGGGGTTGGCGCCGCTGTATCTTGTGAGTTCGACGCGCACCGCAGACCCGGTGCGCCCAGCTGCCGCGATGCCACCCGGCCGCATCACTGAAGTGGGGAGGATACGCGGTTGGCGAAGAAGCCGAATTACGATTTTGAGAAGCGACGCAAGGAACTCGATCGCAAGCAGAAGAAGGATGCCAAGCGCGATGAGCGCCTCGCGCGGAAGCGCAATGGCACATCAGAAGATGGTGAGTCCGTCGCCGAAGAGGGTGCCGGGGACGATGGTGACAGCGACACGGTCAGCGACGGCAACGCGGCATGATGTCGCGGCACCGCGCTGCGCTCGTCGCGGCATGGTGTGGTGTCGCCGCGCTGTCCCTCCCGGCGCTGGCGGAAGCCCAGCGAGCGCCGGCACCGCCAAAGGGGGGCGTCTACTATCCTGAGCCTGGCGAGGCATGGGAACGACGGTCTGCCGCGCAGTCAGGCATGGATTCCACCCGTCTCGCCGACGCGATCGCATTCGCCATCGCCGCCGAGTCGAAGAATCCACGCAGCATGGAGGAGAACCACTATCGCACCTTCGGCCGTGAACCATACGGTGGTGCGGTCGGCCCCTTTCTCGATCGCGGCGCGGCCACCGGTGTGATTCTTCGCCACGGCTACCTCGTGGCCGAGTGGGGCGAACCGAATCGCGTCGAGATGACGCACAGTGTCACCAAGAGCCTGCTCTCTTCCGTGGTCGGCGTCGCATACGATCGTCGGCTGATCCGGAGCCTCGACGATTCGGTGTTCCGCGCGGTCGGTCCGGTGCCCGCATTGCCCGGTGGCCCCGCCACCTCGGTGGTGACGATGCTCGATCTGTTTGCCACGCCGCACAATCGCAGCATCACCTGGGATCACATGCTGCGTCAGGTGAGCGACTGGGAGGGCACGCTCTGGGGCAAGCCCGAATGGGCCGACCGACCGACGGGAACGCCGGACAGCTGGAGAACGCGAGCCCGAGTGCTGCCGGGTACGGTGTACGAGTACAACGACGTGCGTGTGAACGCCCTCGCGCTGGCCGCACTGCAGGTCTGGCACAGGCCACTGCCCGGCGTGCTCCGGGAATTCATCATGGACCCCATCGGAGCATCCACCACCTGGCAGTGGCTGGGCTACGAAACCTCGTGGGTGCTTCTCGACGGGCAGGCGGTGCAGTCCGTCTCGGGCGGCGGGCACTGGGGCGGCGGGCTGTTCATCAGTGCACGCGACATGGCACGCTTCGGCTACCTCACGCTGCGGCGCGGCAAGTGGAAGGATCGCCAGCTGCTGTCCGAGGAATGGGTCCGCCTCGCGACGACGCCGACGCCGGCACAGCCGACATACGGGTTCATGAACTGGTTCCTGAACACAGATCGGAAGTTCATGCCATCCGCGCCAGCGTCAGTCTTCATCCATGTCGGGAACGGCACCAACGTGATCATCGTCGACCCCGAACACGATCTGGTGGCCGTGGTGCGGTGGATCGAGAACAACGCCGCGATCGATGGCTTCATTCAGCGGCTGCTGGCGGCCGTTCCTGGACGCTGATCGATGCTGACGCAAGCGCGGGCAGCGCTTGAGCGCCAGCCGTTCATGACGACGCTCGGCGTGACGCTCGAGCGCGTCGCTGAGGGAGAAGTCGAACTCAGGCTGGCCTGTGCGCCCGCGCTGACGCAGCACACCGGTGCCCTGCATGCTGGGGCCATCACCGCCATCGTCGACAGCGCCTGCGCCGCCGCCGCCGCGACCGTGGCGGCGGCGGACCGTGATATCGTCAGCGTCGAGTTCAAGGTGAATCTGCTGGCGCCTGCGGTCGGCGATTTCGTCACGGCGATCGGCCGCGTGGTGCGCGCGGGGCGCACACTGACCGTGTGCAGTGGGGAGGTCTGGGCCGTCAGCGGTGAAGAGTCGGTACTTGTGGCAGTCATGCAGGCAACCATGATGGCATTGCCGACGTCTGCCGCCCCGCGGCCAATTGGCGGCGCAGGTTAGCGAGTGCCAAGAATCGGCGCGTGCGCTTCGTTACTTGCTTCGTCTCACTAGCTGGCGTTAGTGTAAGGGCGTGAACATTTCCGCGCCAAGCTCACCTTGCATCTCGTTCTCCATCGACGCCGAGGCTCGTCGCAGATTTGCGACGTTCACGGGTCTGATCAGTGATCGCGAGCTCTTCGATGCGTACTCGGCGATGGTCAACGAGCCGATGTACGACCCGTCGCTCGATGATCTGATCGACCTGCGTGGCGTGACGCACATGGGCGTGACTGGCGCCGGACTGCATCGGCTGATTGCCATGTATGATCAACGCGAATCCGACGGGCACCCCACACGGGCGGCTATCGTCGCACCGACGGATGTGCTGTATGGTGTGGCGCGCATGTTTCAAACCCTGCGCGGTGAGGATACCCCGGACGTGATCGAGGTCTTCCGGTCGATTGGGGACGCGCTTTGCTGGTTGGACGAGAGCGAGAGCAATCACTGACGGATTTGTAGCGAATCGTGCCGAATGGTTGCGGTGCCGTCAGACCCCGCCGCTTTCCTGCCGGCGAAAGTGCCGCGACGCGAGAAAGAGCGCACTCGCCTGCAGCACCGCACAAAAGTAGAATGGCGCCCCGATCCGCCAGTCGCCCTGTGGGTAGTGCGAGACCATCCCGAGCAACGGCGCACCGAAGACAGGGGCCACGACGGCCATCAGACTGCTCAGCGACGCCACGGCGCCGAGCGTTTGTCCCTGCGTGCTCGGATCCGCCGCTGTCGAGATCAGACTCTGGATCGACGCGCCCACGGTGAATCCGAGGATATTGATGAAGACGATCGCATACATCATCCAGCCTTCGGTCGCCAGGCCGTACATGATGTTCGCGACCGTCGCCGAGATGAGGCCCCACACCACCAGACGCTGCGCGCTGAAGGCCTTCAGCATACGACCGAGCAGGAATCCCTGCACGATCACGGACGCGATGCCGACGGCCGCCAGTGACCATCCGTTTTCGAGTGGCCCCCAGCCGAACTTGAATGTCGTGTAGAGCACCCACGACGAAAACAACACGTATTGCGCAAGAACGCTGAACGCGACCACCGCGATCAACGGGCCGACGCTGCCGAGATTGGTCAGCGTGGCGAAGGACGCGAACGGACTTGTCCCGCGCCAGTTGATCGGTCGCCGCCGCTCCGGCGGCAACGACTCCGGCAGCACGAAGTATCCATACAGCAGGTTCAGAAGGGCGAGACCGCCAGCGACGAAGAACGGCAGCCGCAGGTCGATGGCACCCAGCAGTCCCCCCGCCACCGGTCCGACGATGAAGCCAACCCCAAACATGGCGCCGAGCATCCCGAACCGTTTTGCCCGATCTTCGGGCGGAGTGATGTCGGCAACATAGGCATTGCAGACGGCCGCATTGGCCTGCATCGCCCCACCGATCAAGCGCGCCACGATCAGCATCCACAGCGCCGTCGCCAGTGCCGTGGCAAAGAAGGTCACCGCCAACCCGCAGAATCCGATCAGGAGTACCGGGCGCCTGCCGTAGCGATCCGACAAGGCACCGATCACCGGGGCGCCAAAGAAGTTGGCGAAGCCGAATGCGGTACTCACCGCGCCGTACCACCACGCCTGTTCGCTCTGTGACGTGGTGAACGAGCCGACGATCGACGGGAGCACCGGCACGATCAGGCCGATCGCGGCCATGTCGATGAGCACCGTCAGCATGATGAACGGCATCGCGGCTTGACGGCCGGTCGGCGGTGGCCCGGAGGCCTCCAGGGCGACCGGAGCGCGTTGGACGTCGGTCACGACAGGCTCGGCTCGGCGGGTGGAATCTGCATCGCTGCAGGCTAGTGACTCTTCCCCGTAGATCGAAGCCCACAGGTCGCATTTCTTCCCTGCGGCGGTGTCGGCGGCTCCCGGAGGTACCCGAACGGATTCTGCGCCGGCGCCGTATTCCACCGGCACGTTCCGCCTGTCTCTGCTCCCTCCTCGCCGCCCCGCCGATGCTTCGACGCTCAATACTCACCGCGCTTTCCCTGGTCGCGGCCGCGGGCCATGTCGCGGCGCAAGAGACCCTCCTGTTGCGACAGCCGAGCGTCAGTGAGCGCCATATCGCGTTCGCCTATGCCAGCAACATCTGGATCGTCGATCGCGCCGGGGGCCAGGCACGTCGGTTGACGTCGTTCCAGGGGCAGACTGCGCAACCCAAGCTCTCCCCGGACGGCCGCACCGTGGCATTCACGGGCACATACGCCGGCAACGCCGATGTGTACACCGTCCCGATCGACGGCGGTGAGCCACGCCGGCTGACCTGGCATCCCGGGGCGGATGCTGTCACTGGGTGGACGCCCGATGGCAAGCGCATTGTCTTTGCCAGTGGTCGTCAATCGAGTGCGCCGTCGGCGACGCTGCGATTCTGGACGATTGCGATTGATGGTGGCGCGGAGGAAGCGATGCCCATGCCACGCGCGTTCCAGGGGCACATCAACGCCGCCGATACGCACATTGCCTATCGCATGGCGAGCTCCTGGGACGACGAGCGTCGCAACTACCGCGGCGGTCAGAACAAGCCGATCTGGGTGCTCGACCTCAAGTCATTTGCGCTCGACACAATTCCACGGCCGGTCAATTCGAAGGAGCTGGACCCCGCCTGGATCGGGAATGATGTGTACTTCATTTCCGATCGCGACGGAGTGCAGAACGTCTGGAAGTACGACGGTCGTTCGAAGGCTGTGACGCAAATGACCCGGTTCACGGATTTTGACGTGAAGACGATGGATGCTGGTGCGGGCGTCGTGGTGTTCGAGCAGGCGGGACGTTTGCACCTGCTCGATCCGCAAACGGGGCGCGCCGCCCCGGTCTCGATCACCGTTCGCGGCGACTTCCCGTGGATGATGCCGCAGTGGAAGGATGTCAGCGCACGCATCACGTCGCTCGCACTCTCACCGACTGGTCGACGCGCGCTGGTGGAAGCCCGAGGCGAGATCTTCACGATCCCGGCCGAAAAGGGCGATGTGCGCAACCTCACGCATTCGAGCGGCAGCGCGGAGCGCGCCCCGGGATGGTCCCCTGACGGGCGGTCAGTCAGCTGGTTCAGCGATGCATCGGGCGAGTACCAGCTGATGATCGCCGCGCAGGACGGGCAGGGCGCCCCTCGCGCCATCGTGCTGCCGGGGATGAGCTTCCCGTACACGCCATCCTGGTCGCCCGATTCGCGAAAGATCCTCTTCACCGACGTGGCACTCAAGCTGTGGGTCGTGGACGTTGCGACTGGTGCGGTGAAGAAGTTCGATGGCGACCCCTTCATGGTCCCGCAGCGCACGATGGATCCGGTGTGGAGTCCCGATTCCCGCTGGATCGCGTTCGCCAAGCGGTTGCCCAGCTACTACCACGTGATTCAGGTCGTGAACGTCGAGACCGGCGAGAGCAAGCAACTGACCGATGGTCTCGCCGACGCGACGTCGCCCGCCTGGGATGCCGGCGGGAAGTACCTCTGGTTCCTCGCCAGCACTGACTTCGCGCTGCGGTCGCAGTGGCTCGACATGACCTCCTATGAACGGCCCCGAACGAATGCGTTGTACGTGGCCGTCCTGAAGGCGGGTGATCCGACGCCGTTCACACCTGAAAGTGATGACGAGCCGGCGCCCGCCGCGACGCCGTCACCAGCGGCAACCCCCGTCGCCGCCGACGCCGCATCGCGTGCCGCGTCAGGCGCGCCCGCAGCGGCGCCAACCCCGCCGCGCGCGCCGACGGTCACGATCGACTTCGATGGGATGGCGCGGCGAATTCTCGCCGTCCCTGGCGTGGCAAGCCGTGACTATGCGCTCCTCAAGAGTGGCGCTCCGGGCACGGTCTTCTTCTGGGAGAACGTCGACGCCACTGGCCCCGCCGAGCAGAACACGCCGGGGGGGCCGCTCTATCGATACACGCTCAAGGATCGCAAGGCCACGCCGTTCGCGACCGGAGTGGCTGCCTATACGCTCAGCGCAGACGGCAAGAAGCTCCTCTATCGGACCGGTGGCGCGCAAGCCGCACTCTTCCTCGTCGATGCTGCGGGTAATGCGGCGCCGGCGGCCAATAGCGGTCGACTGACGGCCCAGTTGCGCATGTGGTGGGACCCCAGACTCGAGTACGCGCAGATCTTCGAGGAAGCACGACGGAAGGTGCGCGACTATTTCTATGTGCCCAACCTGCACGGAACCGACTGGCCGAAGGTCGTCGCACAGTACCGCCAATTCGTCCCATTTGTCGCGCATCGCGCCGATCTGAACTATCTCCTCGACTGGATGGGGAGTGAGCTGGCGATCGGGCATTCGTACGTCAACGGCGGTGAGTTCCCCGACGTCCCAACCGCCACCGGTGGTCTGCTCGGCGCCGACATGGTGGTCGCCAATGGCCGCTACCAGTTCACGCGCATCTATGATGCGGAGAGCTGGAATCCAGAGCTGCGTGCGCCGCTTGCATCGCCTGGAATCGATGTCAGGCCTGGGGAATACCTGATCGCGGTCAACGGCGAAGAACTCCGCGGTTCCGACAACGTGTTCCGCCTGCTCGACGGTACGGCGAATCGGCAGATTGTCATCACCGTCAATTCGCGACCATCGATGGAAGGTGCGCGTCGCTACACCGTGATCCCCGTCGGCAATGACCAGGGACTGCGTACACGTTTCTGGGTTGAGAACAACCGGCGCATCGTCGACTCGCTCTCCGCCGGCCGGCTCGCCTACGTCCATCTCCCGAACACGGGGCAGGGCGGCTATACGCAGTTCAACCGGTACTACTTCGCACAACAGAACAAGCAGGGCGCGGTGGTGGACGAGCGCTACAACGGCGGTGGATCAGCAGCGGACTACATCATCGAGCTGCTCAGTCGCGACTTCGACGGCTACTTCAACAACCCCGTCGGTGATCGGACGCCCTTCGCCAGCCCGTCAGCGGGAATCTGGGGCCCGAAAGTCATGATCATCAACGAGATGGCCGGCTCCGGTGGCGACCTGATGCCGTACATGTTCCGCCGCCGCAAGATCGGACCGCTGATCGGCGCACGGACCTGGGGCGGACTGGTCGCAACCTCGGATCAGGCACCGTTCGTCGATGGGGGCGGACTGGTCGCGCCACGCCTCGGCTTCTTCGATCGTGACGGCAAGTGGGCGGTCGAAAACGAAGGCGTCGCGCCCGACATCGATGTCGAAAACTTCCCGCGGGAAGTGATTGCGGGCCGCGATCCACAACTCGAGCGCGCCGTGCAGGAGGCGCTGCGACTGCTGGCGGAAAACCCCGTGCGATTGATGAAGGAACCCCCCGGCCCGACCTGGGGGAAGCGCAAGCCATGACGCGCGATGTCGCCAGCACACGATTCCGGTCCGACCGGCTCGTGCGCTGGCGACATCGGCGTTACGCACGTCGCTCGTACCGCACCTGCACCAGACCCGTCGGATGACTTTCTGCGCCAGTCAGTGTCCACTGACTGCCCGGCAACCCACGAGTGAACAATGGTCGGCCTGCGCCGAGGAGGACCGGGACGATCGAGAGCGTCATGTCGTCTACGACCCCCTCGTCGAGCCCCTGTCGGATCGTCGCGCCACCGTCCAGATACACGCGCTGGACGCCCTCGCTGCCGAGTCGGTCCATCAGCGGGCCGAGCGCGCCGGCGTACGCCGATTCGCCATAGGTCGGACTCAGCGTCCGATTCGTGAGGACGATCACTCGCTTGCCTTCGAACGGCCACGTATCGAAGGTCAGGACGGCATCGTAGGTGCCGCGGCCCAGCACGACCGTGTCGACGGTCGACATGAAGCCGCTGTAGCCATAGTCATCGCCCCCGGCGTCCTGCACGTCGGCCAGCCAGTCCAGGTCACCGTCATCCCGGGCGATGAAGCCGTCAAGACTGGTCGCGATGTAGACAGAGACTCGTGGGCGCACCGTCGCTCCTCGGAGCAATGTGAAGTGAGACAGCTCCCCTGCATGACGCGACGCCTTCGGATCATCACGTGCCGGTCCGCGGACTTATGTTGCACCCCGCATCTCGGATCGCGCCTCGCTGCCGAAAAGTACGTCGGACTCGGCAGGGGCGTGTCGATTCCCCGGACGTTCGCCCGGCGCTGGAGGAGGAGACTAACCGATCTCGAGGATCAGTTCCGGTCTCCTCCGCAGTCGGCACCATCTGGTAAAGCAATTAGCGTTCCCACTCGCTCACTTCACGCCTCCTCGAGATCCCCGTGCCTACCAGCCGCGAAATCCGTCTCGCATCACGCCCCGTCGGACTGCCTGCCGCCGCGAACTTCAGCCTCGTGTCGGCCGAGATCGGCGCGCCGATGGACGGGCAGGTCCTCGTGAAGAACGAAGTCCTCTCCGTCGACCCGTACATGCGCGCCCGCATGAACGACGTGAAATCGTACGTGCCGCCGTTCCAGCTGGGCGCGACGCTCGAAGGGGGGGCGGTCGGGCGAGTAGTGGCCTCCAGCGCTCCTGGGTTCGCAGTCGGTGATCTCGTTCTCTCGATGATGGGATGGCGCGAATACTTCGTGGCGGATCATCGACAGGTGCGTAAGCTTGATCCAAGCATCGAGCCGGCGTCTGCATGGCTCGGTGTGCTCGGTGTCACGGGCTTCACCGCCTGGGCAGGACTGCAGCTTGTCGACGTCAAGGCGGGGGATCGTGTCTTCATCTCCGGTGCCGCGGGCGGTGTTGGCATCATCGCGGGTCAGCTGGCCAAGATGCGCGGTTGCACCGTGATCGGCAGCGCCGGGTCAGCCGAGAAGGTTCGGATGCTGACGGAAGAACTCGGCTTCGATGCAGCGTTCAACTATCGTGATGGCGATGTTTACCGTCAGCTGAAGGCCGCGGCCCCTGAAGGGATCGATGTCTACTTCGACAATGTCGGCGGCGATCATCTGGAGGCCGCGATCTCTGCCTTGCGCCCGTTTGGTCGGGTGGCGGCGTGCGGCTCGATCTCCGGCTACAACGAGCCGACGCCAGGTCCACGCAACATGGCGATGATCATCGGCAAACGGCTGACCATCAAGGGGTTCATCGTCTTTGACTTCGAGCCGCAGCGTGCACAATTCGAATCCGAGGTCACTGCGATGCTCAGGAATGGAACCCTGATCGCGCGCGAAACGACGGTGCATGGGATCGACCGCACGCCAGAGGCTTTCCTGAGCCTGTTCACGGGCGCGAACACCGGCAAGATGCTCGTCACCCTCGACTGACCAGCATCGCCCACACCCAGCCACCCCGCCGCAACATGCAGTTCCTCCTCATCGGCCTCGGCGCCGGGCTGCTATCCGGAATGTTCGGTATCGGCGGCGGCATCGTGATTGTCCCGGCGCTGGTATTTTTCGCCGGCATGGTGCAGAAGACAGCCACCGGTACCTCTCTGGCGGCGCTGCTGCTCCCGGTTGGCGCGCTGGGGGCGTGGCAGTACCACAAGGCCGGCTCGCTCGATGCGCGCGCCGCGCTCCTGTTGGCGCCCGGACTCCTGTTCGGCGCGCTGATCGGCGCCAGGGTCGCGCTGCAGTTCCCATCGCGGGAACTGCAGCGCGCCTTTGCCGTCTTCCTGGTGCTCGTCGCCGGTCGCCTGTGGATCGCGGCCAGGTGATGCCACGACGCTACGCGATGCTGCGCAGCGTCCGTCGCACCCGTTCGATGACATCGCCGACCTGAGACTCGCTGATGATCAACGGCGGCGAGAGGGCGATGATGTCACCGGTGACACGCACCAGCAGGTTTTCGTTCCAGAAGCAGGCGTTCATCGCATCCATCGCGCGGGCGCCCGCCAAGCCGTCGCGAGTCGCCATCTCGATTGCGCCGACGATGCCGACGTTTCGGATGTCGATGACGTGCGGCTCGCTGCGCAACGAATGCACCGCCTGCTCCCAGAGCGGAGCCATCGCCGCCGCTCGTTCGAACAGCCCCTCGTCTCGGTACAGCGCGAGCGTTGCCAATGCGGCTGCCGTCGCGATCGGATGCCCGGAATACGTGTACCCATGGAACAGTTCGATGCCGCGTTCGCTGGCCGAGACGATCGTGTCGTGAATCTCGCGTCGCACCGCCGTCGCGCCCATCGGGATCGTCGCATTCGTGAGCCCCTTCGCCATCGTCATCATGTCCGGCGTCACGCCGAAGTGCTGCGCGGCAAATGGCGCACCCAGCCGACCGAACCCGGTGATCACCTCATCGAAGATCAGCAGGATGCCGTGCGCGTCGCAGATCGCCCGCAGTCGCTCCAGATAGCCCACTGGAGGCACCAGCACACCGGTTGATCCAGCCACCGGCTCGATGATCACCGCCGCGATGGTTTCGGCACCGTGTTCGGCAATGATCGTCAGCAACCCATCGGCCAGTTCCGCACCATGCGCCGGCTGGCCCAGGGAGAACGCATTCTGCGCCAGATCGTGCGTGCCCGGCAGATGACTCACGTGCGGCAGCAGCTGCCCCGAGAACGCATCCCTGTTCGGTGCGATGCCGCCGACGGAGATCCCGCCGAACCCGACGCCGTGATAGCCACGCATCCGGCCGACCAGTCGTGTGCGCTGCGTCTCGCCGCGGGCGCGCCAGTACGCCAGCGCGATCTTGAGGGCGGTATCGACGGCTTCCGAACCGGAGTTCGAGAAGAACACACGATCGAGGCCTGTTGGCAGCAGGTCGGCCAGTTCGTTCGCCAGCCGAAACGTGGCCGGATGCCCCATCTGGAACGCCGGGGCGAAGTCGATCGTCGCCACCGCCGCTTGCACCGCCGCGACAATCGGCGCACGGCAATGGCCGGCATTCACACACCAGAGGCCAGCCGCACCGTCAAGAATTTGCCGGCCGTCGTCGGCCACGTAGTGCATGTCTTTCGCACCAACCAGCAGCCGTGGTCTGGCCTTGAATGCCTTGTTCGCGGTGAACGGCATCCAGAGCGCATCAAGGGTGCCATCGTGCTCGGCTGGCGAGACGATCGGCTGTGGGGCGGTCGCAGTCATTGGCAGGTCCGGGTCGAAGGCTTGCCCGAAAGATTGCCCATGGCCGCACACCATGCCACCAGCGCCCGCCGCCACGACGACCAGGGTGATGGCCGGTCTAGACCCTCGTGACGCCCGCCCGCCCATGTTCGCAGCGCCAGGACGACGCTGTCTCCTTCGGCGCCCCGGGTCGCGAGACATAGGGCACCAGCTGATAGTCAGCCCGCCACGCCGTCGGTGTCACCGTACACGAGACGTAGCCGCGTCGGTGATTGTGCCACCGCACCTCCTGGCGCGTCGCTTCCTCCGCGGCAGGAAAGAAGGGCGAGCGATCAGCACCATCCCCGTCGGACGAGATCGATGTGCCCACGAATTCGGTGGCGATGATCGGACGGTCGGGACGGTCAAAGCCGCGCCGCACATCCTGCACGTAGCTGCTGTGGATATCCCCTGTCAGCACGACCGTCCGGCCGGCGGCGCGTTCGGCGATGGCGGCCAGTACGCGGTCGCGTGCCTTCGGATAACCACCCCACGCATCCATGTAGACGCTGTCGCCCGGCTTCGGCTCAGTCGCTCCCGGAGCGAACATGATCTGCTGCGCCAGGACCTGCCACCGCGCCGACGAGTGCTTCATGCCATCCGACAGCCAGCGCTCCTGCGCGTCGCCCAGGACTGTTTGCGTCGCATCACCCCATCCGCTGCACGGAATCCGCTGATTGCCGTCGCCGCACGGCTGATCGCTCCGGAACTGGCGCGTATCCAGCACCCAGAACTTCGCCAGCGCGCCCCACTGAATCGAGCGCCGAATCGACAGGTCGGTCCACGACGCGGCCCGCGGGACTCGCACGGGTTGATTCTCCCACCATGCCTGATAGCCTGCGGCCCGCCGCGCGCGCATCTGCTCGCTCGATTCGTAGACGTTCTCGCCGGTCTCGCCCGCATAGTTGTTGTCCACCTCATGATCATCCCACGTCACGACCCATGGCGCGCGCGCATGCGCCGCCTGCAGCAGCGGATCGAGCTTGTAGAGCGCATAGCGGCGACGATAGTCGTCGAGCGAGCGACACTCGAATCCATCGTGCCTGCGAACGCGACCGTTGATGCCGGCGCCTTCGTAGATGTAGTCGCCCAGGTGCGCCACCAGGTCAAGGTCTTCGGCCGCCATGTGCTGATAGGCGGTGAAGAGCCCCGTTTCGTAGTGCTGGCACGACGCAAACGCGAAGCGCAGCGGCGTCAGTGCGCCCTCCGCAGGCGTGGTGCGAAAGCGGCCGGTGGGACTGGCGATGTCACTGACGCGGAATCGGTAGAAGTACCATCGATCCGGCGCGAGCCCGTCGACCTCGACATGCACCGAGTAACCCAGCTCCGGCGCCGCGGCGTACATCCCGCTCCTCACGATGCGCGCGAACCGTTCATCTTCGGCGACCTCCCACGCCACGCGCGCCCTGGCGCCGTCCATTCCCCAGTCGGGATCGAACGGCCGGGGCGCGAGTCGTGTCCACAGCACACCGCCAGTCGCATGCGGATCACCGGAGGCGACGCCAAGTGCAAACGGATTTTCGGCGAAGCGAAGCCGACGCGAGAGAGCGTCGACCGTCGGCACGGCAGCGCAGATGGCGGCGTACCGGCTCAGGTCACCCAGAAAGACTCGTCGGTCCATTGCGTTATCCTGCATCAGTGTCGCCATCAGCGAAAGTCGCTGATGGCACATCCCTGCCACGGTCGTCGGTGCGTCGCCATCGGCGTCGGCTGATTCTCCCACACTCCAGAGCCCTGCGTGAGCCCGGAAGCCTCGAACGTCGTGCGTTCGCTCCTGCCCCTCGCAGGCACTGACTCCGCAATTCACCACCGCGATGACGCACGGAGCAGCAGGCGCATGAAGCATCAGCCGCAACACGCCGTTCACGCCGCCGTGGCGGTGGGCGTCATCCTCCTGTCGGTATACGCGGCGACGGGCGCACCGTTGCTCACCTTCTGGGATGCCAGCGAGTTCGCGACGGCCATCGGCACCATGGGCATTCCGCACCCGCCCGGCACACCCCTGTACGTCGCAATCGGCTCGACGCTCTGGCATCTGGTGCCCGCGATTTCTCCCGTCCAGGCGGGCACGCTGCTGTCGGCGCTGGCAACCAGTGCGGCCTGTGCCATCGCAGCATGGCTCGTTGCCAGAGTCGCGGGGCGACGGAGCATCGGCATCCTGGCCGGTCTCAGCGCCGGCGCGATGGGAACCGTCTGGATGAATGCGACCGAGACTGAGGTCTATTCGGTGTCGCTGTTCTGTGTCGCGTTACAACTCGCCGTCGCGTGGCGGGCGCACCACGCCGACGACGACCGGGCCCGAGTCTGTGTCGCGTACGCGGCGGCGCTCGCGCTGCCGCTGCATCTCAGTGCCCTGGTGGCCGCGCCAGCTGCCATGCTGCTCGCGAACACCAATCGGGATGGCAGTGTTCGATGGCGGGCCCTTGTCGGCGCCGGTGCTCTCGTACTTGCCACGGCGCTGCTGAGCCGCGGACTCTGGCTCCCGGCGTTCGCGTGCCTCGTCGTCGTCGCGCTCGACGCACACCTGCACGACCGCAGCGCACGGTGGCTGGTGCAGGCCGCCGGCGCAACCTGCCTCGCCTGGACCGCGGTGCTCATCCTGCTCGTTCGCGCGCGCCACGACCCATTCCTCAACCAGGGCGACCCAGACACGCTGCGCAAGCTCCTCGATGCGATCGCGCGCGTGCAATACGACGTCGCTCCACTCTGGCCGCGTCAGGCACCGCTCTGGCTGCAGCTCGGCAACATCGGGCAGTACGCAGACTGGCAGGTTGCACTCAGCTTGTGGAACGACGTGACGCCATCGTGGTGGCGGACGCCATTCACACTCACGGCGGTGGTGCTCGGCACGCTCGGTGCACTGGCACACTGGCGCGCGCACCGCATCAGCGCGCGCGTCGCCGTCGTCCTGTTTCTTCTTGCGACGGCGGGCGTGTGCCTTCAGCTCAATCTCAAGGCGGGACCGTCGTTCGGTGTTGGTGTGTTGCCGATGCAGGCGCTGCATGAAGCGCGCGAGCGCGACTATTTCTTCGCGCTGGCGTTCTGGTGCTGGGGGCTCTGGATTGGTGGTGGCGCCTGGGCCGCGGCGCGACGGCTGCCGAGGCCCGCACTCGTCGCGTCCATCGTGCCGACGCTGATGCTGCTGGGGTCCTGGCGCGCTGTCACGCGCAGCAAGCTTCCGGACAAGCTCGTTGCCTCGGTGATGGCCTCGGAATTTCTCCGCGAGGTGCCGCGCAACGCCATCCTCTTCACGGCTGGCGACAACGACTCCTATCCACTCTGGTACCGACAGGCCATCGACTCCGTCCGACGAGACGTCACCGTCATCGTCACGTCGATGTTGCCGGCGAACTGGTACTTCCGCGAGAGTGCCTGGCGCGCCGTTCGAATGACCGTTGACACAGGCGTCGCACCAGCCGTGCTCGCGCGTGCCGGCTTTCTCGCCCGGCAGCAACTCGACCGCCAGGGACAGATCGCGGTCACGATCGTGGTGCCATCGGCGACGCGTGTCGAGCTCGGACGCCTGGCCGGCGTCACGTGCTGGCGCCGTCTCGGCTTGGTCGAGGTCGGTACGAGGCGTGCGGTCTGCCCGCCGAGGATCAGCGTCGAAAGTGCATTCGAAAGCGCTCAAAAGATGAGGACGCTATTTTCCATGCCCGCTGGTGCCTCTCCGGATGGGATGGTTCAGGCGTTTCAGCGCATCGCACGGTGCCCAGGGCTCGCAGTCGCTGTCGCGACCCAAGGCGTGACGGAACTCGATTCGACGAGTCGCGCGTTGCTTGATATCACGTGTAACCTCCAGTAAATTCAAGGCTTATGCCGTTTTCGGACCTCTGTCAGCGTGTGCGGGACGTGCAGCATCGGATCGACGCAGCGCGCGCGCGAGGTGGGCACGGCCAGTCGGTGCGAATCATCGCCGTCACCAAGACGCACGGAGCGGATGCGGTGGAGGCGGCGGCCGCGTGCGGGATCGCTGACGTCGGGGAGAACAAGGTTCAGGAAGCGCTGGGAAAGATGGAGGCCACCAGCGCGCAGGTTCGCTGGCACCTGCTGGGGCACTTGCAGCGAAACAAGGCGAAGGCTGCAACACGGTTCGCGCTGGTGCACTCGCTCGACAGTATCCGTCTGGCCGATGCACTGCAGGGTGCGGCGGAACAGGCTGGGCAGGTTCTTGAGGTGCTCGTGCAGGTGAACGTGGCGGGTGAGGCGCAGAAGAGCGGTGTTTCGCCGCTGGAGGTTGATGCACTCGCCTCGCACGCGGCGGGGCTCGCGGGACTGCGGGTCGCGGGTGTGATGTGCCTCGCTCCCTACACGGAGGACGAGAGTGCGATCCGTCGGGCCTTTGCCGGCGCGCGGGATGCGCTCCGGCAGGTACGCGCGGCAGGACACGGCGCCGCGGCGGTGCTGTCGATGGGGATGTCGAACGACTACGAGGTCGCGGTGGAAGAGGGGGCCACACTGGTCCGCCTGGGAACCGTGCTGTTCGGAGCGAGGAGCTGAATGTCTGACGAACAATTTCGACTGACGCCGCTGGATGTGCGGCGATGGGAATTCGGGTCGGCCCTGCGTGGCTACGACCGCGCGCGAGTTGACGAGTTCAAGTCGCGTGTGGCCGACGAAATCGAGGAGTTGGCTCGGCGCATCAATGACCTCGACACCAAGGCGCGCGGCTTTCACGATCAGATTCGCTCATTCCGTGAGCGCGACCGTGCGATCAATGACGCACTGGTCAGCGCACAGCAGCTGCGCGGGGACATCCGGGAACAGGCCGAGAAGGAGGGCGGGCTCGTGCTGCAGGAAGCGCGCAGCGAGGCCGACAAGACACTTGGTGAGGCCAAGCTCGAAGCCGATCGACTCACGCAGGACACGCGCGCCGAGACTGACAAGCTGCTCACTGACGCCAAGAATCGTTCCGAGGAAATGCTCCGCGACGCCCGCGATGAATGTGAGCGCATGCTGCGTGAAGCGAAGGCAGAGGCGCGTTCCCTGGTCGAGGATTCGCGCAATACGGCGAAGCGGATCGCCAGTGATCTCGATCAGCTCAACCGCTCGCGCACCTCGTACCTGTCGCAGATGAAGGCGCTCGCGGAGCGTCACCTCCAGGATGTCGAAGCGTCCCGCACGGCCGCGCCGAGCTTGCCCGCCTCGGTGGACATGTATCTGCACGAAACCGACGATCTGATCGACGCGCGCATCAGGCCTCGACCGACGCCGCTCATGAGTGCGATCGTTCCCGCGAAGGAGACGATCACTGATCCTGACACCGTGCGCGCGCTGACCGACGGCATCATTCCGCGAGGCGTGCTGCCGGAGAATCCCTCATGACGGGAAGTACACCATCGCTCAACGCCACCGTTGAGCTGAGGGCGTACCAGAAGGTCTCGCCGATGCCGATGCGCCATAGCGTCGAACGGATCACCGAGGCCGCGCAGGCCATCCAGTCGATATTTTCCCGCCCGCCGACCGAGGCGATCATCCTCGGAACGGGACTCGGGCAGCTGGCGGACCAGATCAGCATCGAAGCGACGATCGACTACGCCGAAATCCCTGGGTTCCCGCTCTCCACGGTCGAGAGCCACGCCGGACGTCTGCTCTGCGGCACGCTGGGTGGTCGCACAGTGGTTGCGATGCAGGGGCGCTTTCACCGGTACGAAGGCTACTCGCTGCATGAAGTCACCTTCCCGGTGCGCGTGCTGCGCGCCCTCGGAGCCGAGACGCTGATCGTCTCGAACGCCTGCGGGGGAATGCATCCGCTCTGGCATCGCGGCGACCTGATGCTGATCGCCGATCACATCAACATGCTTGGTGACAATCCGCTGGTCGGACCGAACGATCCAGCGCTCGGTCCGCGATTCCCTGACATGTCGGTGGCGTATGACGCGCCGCTGCGAGCCCTGGCACGGAAAGTGGCTGCTTCATTGGGGCTGACGTTGCGCGAAGGGGTCTACATCGCGGTCGTTGGTCCCAATCTCGAGACGCGTGCCGAGTACCGCATGCTGCGATCGCTCGGGGCCGATGTTGTCGGCATGTCCACCGTGCCTGAAGTGATCGTCGCGCGCCATGGCGGCATGCGCGTGCTGGGCCTTTCCATCATTACTGACATGTGTCTGCCGGATTCGCTGCAGGAAGCGACGCTGGACGAGATCGTCGCCACCGCGAACGCAGCGCAGCCGAACCTGGCGGCTCTCGTGCGCGGGGTGTTGGAGCAGCTGTGAGCGAGCGTCCTGCCGAACGCTATCTGGAGTTCACCGCAGCCGACACGCCCGATGCGCTGGAGAGCGCACTGCTCGAGCAGTGGGAGCGCGAGCAGCTGTTCTCGCCGTCGAACGCACCGAAGCCGGGGCAATCCAGCTTCGTGTTTTATGAAGGCCCGCCGACCGCGAACGGCCGGCCGGGTATTCATCACGTCTTCGCGCGCACGCTCAAGGACCTGATCCCGCGGCATCGCGCCATGAAGGGCGCGCACATCACGCGCAAGGCCGGCTGGGACACGCACGGGCTTCCCGTCGAGATCGAGGTCGAGAAGGCACTCGGGATCAGCGGCAAGCGTGACATCGAGGCCATCGGTGTCGCCGAGTTCAATCGTCGCTGCCGGGAGAGCGTCTTCACCTATCGTGGCGACTGGGAAAAGCTCAGCAAGCGGATGGCATACTGGCTCGACTACGAGCGGCCGTACGTCACGTACAGCAACGACTACGTCGAAAGCGTCTGGTGGGCGCTGTCCGTCATGCACACCAGGGGCCTGCTCGTGCAGGGGCACAAGATCCTCCCGTACTGTCCGCGTTGCGAGACGGCCTTGTCGAGCCATGAAGTCGCGCAGGGCTACAAGGATGTCGAGGACCCCAGCACATACATCGGGCTTGATCTGGTGGATCCCGGCAGCACGATGCGACGGCGGATCCTGGTCTGGACGACGACGCCGTGGACTCTGGTGTCGAACGCCGCGCTGGCCGTGCATCCGGACATTGTCTACGTCGAACTCCAGAAGAGCAGCGGTGCGGCGTTCACGATCCTCCTCGCAGAATCGCGTGTCGCCGCCGTGCTCGGCGGCGATTGGGGCGACCGCTGGACGACCGTGCGCAGCGTGCGTGGGGCGGCACTCGTCGGGATGCGCTATGTCCGACCGCTCGAGTGGGCGGCATTCCCGGAGGGCACGAACTCGGAGATCATCGTCGGTGAGACCTTCGTCTCCGCCGACGACGGCACCGGGGTGGTGCACATGGCGCCAGCGTTCGGCGCCGACGACTACGGTGCGGGGCAACGGCACAATCTGGCATTCATCCAGCCGGTCGATGCTCGTGGGCGCTTCCCCGAGTCGATGCCGGTCATCGGGGGCCGCTTCATCAAGGATGCGGACCCACTCATCATCGATGAACTCAAGCGGCGCGATGTGCTCTGGAAGGACGGGCGATTCGTGCACTCGTATCCGCACTGCTGGCGCTGTGGCACACCGTTGCTGTACTACGCGCGTGGCTCCTGGTTCGTGAAGACGACAGCGATCAAGGAGGACATGATCGCGCGGAACGCACAGGTGCAGTGGCAGCCGCCGGAAGTCGGCGCCGGTCGTTTCGGACAGTGGCTGGAGAACAATGTTGACTGGGCCGTCTCGCGCGACCGGTACTGGGGCACACCGCTGCCGGTGTGGGTCAACGACGCGGATCCGACGGAAATCGAGGTGATCGGTGGCTACGCGCAGCTGGCGGAACGAGTCGGCCGGCCGCTGCCGGATGACTTCGATCCACACAAGCCGTTCATCGACGCCTACACCTGGCCGGCGGCCAGCGGGACAGGCACGATGCGGCGCGTGCCGGAAGTCATCGACACCTGGTTCGATTCCGGCAGCATGCCCTTCGCGCAGTGGCATTACCCGTTCGAGAATACCGATGTGGTCAGTCAGCATTTTCCGGCGGACTACATCGCTGAGGGGGTCGATCAGACGCGCGGCTGGTTCTACTCGTTGCTTGCGATCTCGGCCGCGCTGGGTGATGCGCTGCCGAACAACGCCGCCGGGAGTGCGGCGCCGTATCGCCACGTGCTGGTGAATGATCTCGTGCTCGATGCGGCCGGACAGAAGATGTCGAAGAGCAAGGGCAACGCGGTCGATCCGTGGCGTGTCATCGCGACGCACGGTGTCGACGCCGTGCGGCTCTTTCTGATCAGCACCAGTCAGGTGTGGATTCCGCGGCGCTTCGATGAAGATGTGTTGCGACAGACGGCCGGGCGGTTCCTCCTCACGCTGCGCAACATCTACAGTGGGATTTTCGCGCGGTACGCGAATTTTGGGTGGTCGCCCAGCGAGCGCGATCCGGTGGTGGCGGTCCGGCCAGCGCTTGATCGGTGGGTGCTCTCGCGCCTCGCGACGGTGGAGGGGGAAGCGGACCGGCTGCTGGAAGCCTACGAGCCGACGCTGGCGGCGCGTGCAATCATGGACTTCGTCGATGAAGACGTGTCCAACTGGTACGTACGCCTGAGTCGCGCGCGTTTCTGGGACGGCGATACCGACTCCGACGACAGCCGCGCGGCGTTCGCGACGCTGCATGAGGTGCTTGCCGTCGTCTGTCGGCTCCTGGCACCGTTTGCGCCATTCCTGACGGATTGGATCCATCGCCAACTGGTTGGCGCATCGGTCCACACCGCCTCATATGTCCGGCCGACCGCCGCCGCGCGCGACGAATCAATTGAACGGGACATGGCTGCGGTGCGCACCCTGTGCCGATTGGGCCGTGCGGCACGAGAGGAGGCCGGGCTAAAGGTGAGGCAGCCGCTCGGGCGCATGATCTGTGTCGTGCCACCGGATGAGGTCCCGGGGGTCGAGGCGCTCGTGGACCTCATGCGCACCGAGTTGAATATCAAGACGATCCTGTTCGCCGGGTCGGCTGACGACCTCGTCCGGGTGAGCGCGAAGGGCAATTTCCGCGCGCTCGGAAAACGCTTCGCGAAAGCGACGCCTGCCGCCGCCGCCGCAGTCGAGGCGCTTCCCTCGGCCGTTCTTCAGGCATTTGAACGCGGCGAACGCGTCACAATTCTGGTCGATGGAGTCGAGCACGCCCTGCAGCCGGATGACGTCGTACTGACGAGAGGGGCGGTCGGCGAACTCGTTGTCGCGGGTGATGGCGTGTATGTTGCCGCGGTTGATCCAGCCCTCACTGAGGCCCTCCGGTCGGAAGGCCTCGCCCGGGAGCTGGTCAGCCGAATTCAGCGGTTTCGGAAGGACGCCGGCTTCGCGGTGAGCGACCGCATTCATCTGGTCGTCGGCGGTGTACTGGCTGTGCTGGTCGCGGCACGTGAGCACCAGGCATGGATTGCAGGCGAAGTATTGGCATCTGTTTTTGTCGTGTCGGACAGCGAGGTGGCGCCCCCGGGGGGCGTTGCCGTCGACCTGGACGGTGTCGCTGCGTGGATCACCCTGGACCGGGACGAAACGAAATGAGCTCGTCAGCCAATGCACCGAAGCCCACCGCGAAGGGCTTCAGCAAGAAAGACGTCACGCACTTCGAGAAACGGCTCCTCGAGGAGCGCAAGCGCGTCCTGAAGGAGCTCGGGCACCATGGGAATCGGTTCGGTGCAGAAGGCGATGGCGATCTGAGCGCGTATTCGTTTCACATGGCGGATCAGGGCACCGATGCGATGGAACGCGAGAAGGCGTTCCTCTTCGCGAGCCAGGAAGGGCGCTTCCTCTTCCACCTCGATCAGGCACTGCGTCGGCTGTATCGCGCCCCTGACAAGTTCGGACTCTGCCACGAGTGCGGCAATCCGATTGCGTTCGAGCGCCTCGATGCGCTCCCACATGCGCGGTATTGCATCAACTGCAAACAGAAAGAGGAAGATGGAAAGAAGTAGTCGAAACGCCCGACTGTTCTGGCCGGTCGCCGCTGCGTTCCTGGCGACCGATGTCGCCACGAAGTGGTGGGCGGTCGAGACGCTCGCTCCGGTCCACACGCGACACGAAGTCCTTGGCGATTGGCTGACGTTCACGCTGCTCTACAATCCGGGTGCGGCGTTCGGCCTCCATCTCGGGGAATGGTCGCGGTGGATCTTCACCGCACTCACGCTGGGCGCGGTCGTTATCCTGACCCGGATGTATCAGGCGACCGGCGACGGCGACCGACTGAAGGTGACGGCGCTCGGCATGATCCTCGGTGGCGCGTGCGGCAACCTGGTCGATCGGCTCCGATCGGGGCAGGGCGTCGTCGATTTCATCGATGTCGGTATCGGCGACATGCGCTGGCCGACCTTCAACGTGGCCGACATCGGCGTCAGCTGTGGGGCAGTGCTGCTCGCGCTGGTGCTCTGGCGTGAGGATCGCGTTGCGGCACAAGCGGCCGCGTCGACCGCGGGCGATACATCGTCGCTGCGCTGAGCGCGCACATTATGAGTTCCCGTGAAGTTGCACGCTCCCTGACGCTCGATGCGTCCGGCGATGGCCAACGCCTCGATCTGATCGTCGCCGCTGCCGCGGACCTCTCGCGTACACAGGCGGCCACACTGATCGCGACGGGCATGGTACTGGTCGACGCGAAACTGCAGAAGTCGGGCTTTCGCCCTACAGTTTCCCAGCAGATCACAATCACCATCCCGGCACCGCGCGGTGCTGAGGTCATCGGAGAAGTACTGCCGCTGACGATCGTGTTCGAGGACGAACACCTGCTCGTCGTGGACAAGGCGGCAGGAATGGTCGTGCATCCGGCGCCAGGAAACTGGTCCGGCACGCTGGTGCATGCGCTCGTTGGCCGCGGCGGTGACCTCTCGTCCGAGGCGGGGGACGAGCGCGCCGGTATCGTCCATCGTCTCGACAAGGAAACGTCCGGCCTGCTCATCGTTGCGAAGACCGATCGGGCGCATCGCCTTGTCTCCGCCGCGCTTGCCGCGCGACGCGTGAGTCGCCGGTACGCGGCGCTGACCTGGGGGCATCTGCGCGAAGACCGCCTCACGATCGAAGGCAACATCGGACGCGATCCGAATAACCGGCATCGGATGGCGCTCGTCGCGAGCGGAAAATCGGCCCGCACCGACGTCGATCGACTGGCACGTTTCGACGGCGGCGACCTGCTTCGCTGTCGACTCCATACGGGACGCACGCATCAAATCCGTGTCCATCTCGCCTCGACCGGTCACCCGGTCATCGGAGACGACACCTACGGCGGCGGCGGCGGACGTCGTGTGACAGGCCTGCCGCCGGGGCGTCATGCATTGCACGCCGCCGCCCTCCGGTTGCAGCATCCGATCACCGCCGAGTGGCTGTCCTTCCGGGCCCCGCTCCCGGCGGATCTGGATGTGGCACTCCGCGCCATCGCGGGCGCACACCAACCGCCGGCCGATGTGAATCTCCTCGACCACTACGGCTTCTACGCCTACGACGACGATGATCAGCGCTCCTCCTCCAGCCAGTCAGCGTCCGACTGAGACGTCGGCGAGCGTAGCCGACGGGCCGCGCGTCATGCTGCTGCGGGGAGGTGGGGGCACCGTTGCGATGTTGGCCGGTCACGCGCGAGAGGTCGTGCCACGAACGCCCGTCGTTCGGTTGCCCGCTGCGCCTGAGTTCGTCTGTGGTGTAGTCAATGTGCGGGGCACTCTGGTCCCGCTCGTCGATCTCGGACGCCTCCTCGACCGCGGGCCCGCCACCCTTCCGGGCTGGATGGTCACCCTCGAGCTGGGAGGACGGCGGTGCGCCTTGGCAGTCGACTCACTGCCAGTGCTGCGTGACGCCGATGCGCCCCCGCGGGCAAGTCCGGCCAGCTCCGCGTTCCTCCCTTCCGAGGTGCGTGTGGCGGGAACCACGCTGCCGCTGCTTGATGTGGACGCGCTGGCCGACGACATCCTGCTGCCATAAGGCCACGCGACGCAGCGTGGCGCTCCCCCAAGGATCACCACATGAGTCATCGCGTTCTGGTCTGTGACGACGCCCTTTTCATGCGCACGCTCGTTGGCGACATCCTGCAGCAGGCCGGATTCTCGGTTTGCGGTCAGGCAGAGACCGGGGCACAGGCCGTCGCCCAGTACAAGGCGTTGAAGCCGGATCTGGTCACGATGGACATCGTCATGCCGGAGATGGGTGGCATCGACGCGGTCCGGGAAATCACCACCTGGGATCCCAACGCCAAGGTCGTGATGTGCAGCGCGATGGGCCAGCAGGCACTGGTCAACGAAGCATTGCAGGCGGGCGCCTCGGATTTTGTCGTCAAGCCGTTTCAGCCGAACCGCGTGATCGAAGCGGTGCAGCGCGTGCTGGGCTGAGTCGCCACCGGCGACGAGCGCGCCAGGCCGCGGACACGTGGAGCCACATCGTCTCCTGACGTTGTTCCTTGCCGAGGGACGGGACCTCCTCGACCGGGTCGACGCCGAGTTGCTGTTACTCGAGCGGACCCCTGACGCGCGCGGCGCCATCGACGCGGTGTTCCGCGCTGTCCATTCTCTGAAGGGGATGAGTGCGACGGTGGCACTCGCCGACACGGCATCGGCGCTCCACTGCGGTGAGTCGTTGCTCGAGTGCGCACGAGCCGAGGGCCAGCTTCCCGCCGCCCATGTCGCAGCGCTGCTCTGCCTCGTCGACGGCGTGCGACACGCGCTCGACGCCGCCGAGCGCGGCGATGCGTCGCCAGCGGTGCTGCAGAGCGCCGCGCGCGCGATCGAGGCCCTCGGCCCGGCGGCTCCCGGAATGCGCGGTGCGTCACGCGCGCACGAACGATCGGCTCGCGTCGTGGCACGCGCCACCGCGGTGGCTGGTGCGCACTGGCGGGTCGACATCCGCATCGCCGATGACGCCGCCATCCCGTCGGCCCGCAGCAGCGTCGTCCTGCGGAAGCTGCGTGCGCTCGCCCCCCTGCTGGACGTTGTGCCGGACGACGAGGCACGCTGTGACGACGCGTGGGATGGACGCCTCACCGTCTGGCTCGGTGACGACGGCATCGCCACGACGATGGACGCCGACCTGCTCACGCAGGCAGTCCGCAGTGCCGGTGAAATCGCTGAGTGCCACGTCACTCGCGAGGTGACCGGCGCGCTCAATATGCGCGCGACTGGTGCAATGCAGACTATCCGGATCCCGACGCAACGTCTTGATGAACTGCTCGACATCGCCGGGGAGCTGGTGCTGGTGCGGGATCGCCTGCAGCGGCATGTCCGACCGACCGCCGACGACGCGACATCTCAGGCACTGGACGACGCATCGAAGCTCGTGGCACAGTTGCGCGACGCGATTCTGCGGAGCCGAATGGTGCCGTTGGCCCAGGTGTTTGACCGATTCCCGCGGCATGTGCGCGACATCGCCGACGCTCTCGGGAAGGAGATCGATCTCGTGCTCGAGGGCCGCGAGCTCGAGGTGGATCGTTCGCTCCTCGACGAACTGAGCGACCCACTCCTGCATCTGCTGCGAAACGCGATCGATCACGGCCTCGAGCATCCCGCCGAGCGCCGCGCGGCCGGCAAGTCGGAGCGCGGCCGGCTGGTCGTCCGCGCAATGCGCGAGGGGGCGATGGTCGCCGTCACGATCGCCGACGATGGGCGTGGTGTCGATCGTGCGAAGGTCGCGGCAGAGGCGCGTGCGCAGGGCGTCTCCGAGGCGCAATCCCTCGCCGATGATGATCGTGGGTTGTTGCAACTCCTGGCGCGCCCGGGACTCAGCACAGCGGCGACCGTCACGGCGCTGTCCGGGCGCGGCGTCGGCGTCGATGCTGTCCTGACCCGGGTGAAGGCGCTCGGTGGTCGCGTCGAACTCGCGACCGCCACGGGCACCGGAACCGTGATCACGATCCGCCTGCCGTTGAGCATCGCCATGCTGCGCGCTTTGCTGGTGCGGGTGGCGGATGAGACCTACGCGGTGCCGCTCGCGCACGTCTACAGCACGCACGTCGCGGATGTCGTTCCCGCGGCGGGATCTTCGTCCGTCCAGGTGGCCGGAGAGCGGCTCCGGCTGATCAGGCTGCGGCCGCATCTTGGCCTGACCGCAGGAGATGACGTTTCAGGCCATCTGGTCGTCCTCGACTGTGCCGGCGAACGGGTGGCGTTGCACGTGGACGCCTGTCTTTCCCAGCAGGAGATCGTCGTCAAACCGCTGCAGCGCGTGCGTGGTTCGGCGTCGAAGTTCAGCGGGGGCACGATTCTTCCCGACGGCGTACCGTCGCTCATTCTGGACATCAACACGCTTTCCTGATGCTCGTGACACGCGATGTTCGCAGTCTGAAGCCGGACCAACTCGATGCGTTGCGCGAGGTGGCCAGCATCGGCGCGGGACACGCCGCCACCGCACTGTCGACCATGACGGGGCAATCGATCATGATCAATGTGCCAACGATCACGATCGCGCGGCTCGATGCAGTGCCGGGGCACGTGGTGGCCAATCCGGAAGACGCGGTGGCGGTGGTGCTCCTGCAGATGCTTGGTGATCTGACGGGTCGCTCGCTGCTGGTCTTCCCGGAACAGACGGCGTGCAGGCTCGCGGAATTGATGCTCAAGCGACCGCGCGGCTCCTCGCCGACGATCGCCGCACTGGAGGAGAGCGCACTCAAGGAGTGCGGGAACATTCTCAGCGGCGCATATCTCAACGCGCTGGCCGACTTCATGCACCTGCTGCTGCTGCCCTCGCCGCCCATGCTGGCCGTCGACATGGCCAGCGCGGTGCTCAGTTCCGCCTTCCTGCAGTTCGGCGATGGGCGTGATGTGGTGTTCTGCGTCGAGAGCGAGTTCCAGATGCGCGATGACGGGCAGGCGCTCCGCGGCTACTTCCTGCTGTTGCCTGACAACGGATCCCTGCAGACGATTCTGCGGGCGATCAATCTGGCCTGATCGCCACCGGTGGCGTCGTGACTCTGTCGGCAACTCCGAGCTCGGTTCCCGTCCTGTCGATTCGCGAGACGGATCGGTTGCGGGCGATTGCGAGCAGGGTGCCGGGCACGAACGCCGGAGCACAGAACAACTGTGGCGTGATGCTCGCCCGGCGGGGACTCTCGCACGATGCAGCCGCCTGCTTTGAACGCGCGCTCGACGTCGACGCACGGATGACGCTCGCGGTGCAGAATCTGCAGCAGCTTGCGGCACGCAGCTCGGTCGACGCTGAGCGCGTGAAACTGTTGGTCGACACCCTCCGCCAGCATCCGCACGATGCGTCGACGGCACTGGCGCTGGGCAAGTGGCACGCGCGCCTGGGACGCCCGGGTGATGCGGCGCAGGTGCTTGGCGAACTGCTCGATCGTTCACCCGATGACCTCACGGCGCTGCGGGAGATCGCCATCGTTGAGCAGTCGCTCGGATACCCGGATCGCGCCTCGGCCTGGCTCGAGCGGGCCCTGGCGCTCGCGCCGAACGACGTCTCGCTCCACGCGCTGTCAGGCGAGATCCTCTATCGCCGCGGCAAGACCGAGGCGGCACGGCGAGCCCTCGAGCGTGCACTCGAGATCGACGAGTCGGCCGCCTGGCCGCAGCATCTGCTGGCGTTCGTCCTTGGCGACCTGGGGCAGCTCGAGGAGGCGCAGGCTGCGGCGCAGCGCGCGCTGCAGCTGGATCCAGGTCTCGCACGCGTCGACATGAACCTGACCCTTGATGCGCGACCGCTGAAGCCGACGCCGAGCGCGGCCACCGCGCGCGATGGACGGGCGCACCTCAATCTGGGGCTCGCATATCGCAATACAGGATACATCGAGCAGGCGCTGACGGAATTCGAGACGGCACTCAACCGCGGTGAACCGGCAGATCAGGTGTATGTCGCGATCGCTGAGACGCGGCTCCTGCGCGAGGAGTGGTCGCTGGCGGCAGCGGCCTATGCGGCTGCCGCGTCGTCGCTGGCCGGCGTCAGTGCGCCGCTGGTGGCGCGCGCCGCAGTCCTGGTGCGCAGCGGCGACCTGGTGGACGCACGCGCCACGCTGGAGACGGCGCTCTCCTGCGACGGTGATGCGGGAAGCGGCTACCTCGTGCTCGGCGTGCTCGAGGCACTCGAGGGTCGGCCGGCCGAGGCGCTCGGCGCCTTCCAGCGGGTCCGGGCGACACCGCGCGTTGAGCTGGCGGCGCGATTGAACGCGGCCTGGGTGATGCGACAACTCGGTCGGCACGCCGAGTGCCTGGAAGGGTTTCGACGGGTCACCGAGGCGGATCCACAGAACGCGCGCGCCTGGATCGGTGTGGGTGTCGCATTCAGCGAGTTGCGACGCCTGCATGAGGCCTGCAGTGCGTTTGAACGCGCAGCCGCACTGGCACCGGAGAGCGCCGACGCCGCGTACCACCTGGCGTTCACACTCAGTCAGCTGGGACGGTACCAGGATGGAGTGCGCGCGATGAAGCGGGCCATGAGTTTTTCCGGCGATTTCGCGCCATTCCGTTTCATTCTGGCGCTCGAGCCGGAAGTGCCGGATCTTGTGCTCGAAGTGGGCGCGAATGACGCCGTCAGTGGTGATGCGATGGCGTTGATGATGCTGAGCGGTGCGCCGCGTGCGATGGTGACATCCGAGCAGAGCGTGGTACTGTCCGGCCAGACACCGGCTCATCCGATGCGTGCGGCACTACCGACGCGCGCCGACACGGAGAAGCGACGAACCCCGCTCGGCGCCTGGGTCGCGCTCCGGCGCGGAGGCACACCGGTGTCACCGCTCGGCGTGCACCCGCGCATCTCACGACGGACGCCGGCGGTTCCGTTGGTGCGCGTCACCGGGGTGACGCGTCCGGTCGGGGGGCACATCCCGCGGGATCCCACCGCAATGCGCGCCGTCGCGCCGGCACCGTTGTCGCCGGCGGTGGTGCGCAGCGCCGAGAGTGCGTTGCGCACGGCGCTGGCTGGCGATCCCGATCTGGCGCAGGTTCGGGTTGGACTCGCCGCCCTGCTGCGAGACGATGGACGCGTGCAGGAAGCCGAAGCGGAGCTCGTCCAGGCGCTGGAGACCGTGCCCACGTTTCACGATGCCGCGCGTGCACTGGCGGAACTCCGCGTCGACATGGGCCGTCCGAGCGACGCGATGCAGGCGCTGGTCCGACCGCTCCGCGCGAATCCCCGCGATGCCGATCTGCTCGTCGCGCTGGCGGAAGCCCTGTTGGCGCTCGGTCGCGAGGAGCAGGCGCTGTCGGCCATCAGTCGAGCCGCTGCAGTCGCACCGGATCACGCCGGTGTGCGCACGTTGCAAGGCTTGTTGGCGTTGCGCGGTGGCCGCGAGGCGGAAGCCCTGCAGCACTGGCGTGTGGCCGCCAACCAGGCAGGCGACGAGCGCTGGACGACGCGCGCGAACATCGCGCGCGCTGAGCACGACGGTGCTGCCGTGCCTCAAACGCCGGTGATCATGGATACCGTGCGACTGGTGACGGGCTGATGGCACTCGAAGGCGCACTGCGCGACCTTGGCCTCGCCGAAGTGATCCAGCTCCTCGCGGGCGGGCGGCGGACCGGGACGCTGCGCGTCTCGGGTGGCGCGGGAGCGCGAGGTGCGATCCTGCGCTTCGTGGACGGGGCGATCACGGCGGCCCGATGGGACGATGAGCCGGAGCCGTTGCTCAGCGCGCTCTCGCAGTCGGGCGTCATCGATGCCGACGACCGGGCGGCGGCCGCCAAGTGGTCAAGTGTGCAGTTGCCGCCGCGGTCGCTCGTCGACGGGCTGGTCGAGACAGGCGCCATCACGGTGCGGACGCGGGATACGGTCGCGCGGCGATTGATCGACGATCTCTGCTTTGAGCTGACGACCTTTGCAGAGGGCACCTTCTCGTTCACCGATGGTGAATCGGCCACGGCTCTGGAGCCAACGACATCGCTGCACCTGTCCGGCGAGGAGCTCTTTCTCGATGCCGCGCGTCGTCGCGATGAGTGGCCGGCGATCGAATCACGCATCGGTTCGCTGGGGGCGGTGCCGGTTGTGTGTGACTGCGCGGCGGAAGGGGAACTTGCGGTCCCGGCCGACGGATGGCGCGTCCTCTCCTGCATCGATGGCTGCCGCACCGTGCGCCAGGTGGCGTCCGCGGCCGGGATGCGCGTGTTCGAAACGGCACGGTGGGTCTCGCGCTGGACGGGCCTCGGCGTGCTGACCACCGATGCCCGGGTCACGGCGAGCGAGGATGGCGACGCGATGGCGGGAGTCGCCCAGCTGACCGCACAGGCGCGCCGCGCGCTGGCGGAGTCACGCTTCGAAGTGGCCCTCGCGGCCGCACGAACGGCCATCGGCCACGCCCCGCGAAGTGCTGCCGCCCACGTGCTCGCCGGTCGCGCTCTGCTCGGGCTTGGCCGTACCGACGACTGGGCCGAGGAAGTGCGACTCGCCGTGCAGCTCGATCCGCTGCTGCCGGAGGCGCAGGAGCAGTACGGCTACGTGGCGGCGCGGCGCGGAGAGTATGGGGCCGCGCTGAACGCGTGGGAGCACTATCTTGAAGCGGCACCGACTGCGCCGGACGCGGCCAGGGTGCGAACCGCTCGCGATGCTGCGGCGCAACTCCAGGAACTGATCTCCGCACATGCCGGCAGCTGACGATATCCGCCGTTGGAGCAACGAACTCGCCACCGACCCGCAAAGCCTCGCCTTTGCGGACCTCGCCGAAGTGTTGCGACAACAGGGAGACCTCGAGACCGCAGAGCGTTTGGCGGCGCGGGGACTCGAGCGACACCCCACGCACGGTCCTGCGCTGAGCGTGCTTGCGCGCATCGCGGAGGCCCGCGGCGATCTCAACGCGGCGTCGGCCTACTGGGAGCGCGCGCGGTTGTACAACCCGACGCCGACATCCGGTGCGGCGAATGGAAGCGTCCCCTCGCCGCGCACGAATGGATACGGGGACACGCCGGCCTCGCAACGTGCGCTCAGGACGACGGGGGCCGCCTATCCGACGGCCAGCTACGCGGCGGTCCCGAGCTTCAGCGCGACTCTGGCCGCGCCCGTTGCCCGACAGGAAGTGGTCCGCTCACTGGTCGCCGACGCGGACGGATTGCTGCTGGCGAGCCCTCAGCCAAGCGACGATATGGCGGTGCTCGAGGCCATGGCTGCAGCGGTTGCGGGTGTCGGGGATGATGCGGCGCGCGCGATGAAACACCTGAATCTTGGGGCGTGGCACGCGCTGGTACTCGAAACGGGAGGTGACTCGTTGGCGCTCGCACCGGCGCCAGCCGGTTCGCTGACGGTACTGAGCGTGGCGCCGCACGTGCCGATCGGTCGCGTGCGTGCGCTGCTCCGCGTGGCGACGGCGCGCGCGGCAGCTGACGGATTCTAGGCACGCGATTCCCATGGCTCAATACGACGTCGTCATCGATGAATTGATGCACACCGCTGGAGTGCACGCGGCCCTGATCGTCTCGCGGGTGGATGGGATCGTCGTGGACGGCAATGTCCATATCGGGACCGATGCGGATGCGATTGCGGCGCTCGCCGCGCGCCTGTACGGTCGGGCGGCGAGTGCCGCGACGGCGGCCGATGGCACGTCGCCGGGCTTCCTCCATCTGGAAGGCGAGCGGGGCCGGGTCTGCGCGGTTCCCTCCGGCGATCTTTTGCTGGTGACCGTGGCGGAACCCTGGGCCAATCTCGGGCTGCTCAGACTGACCATGAGACGCCTCGCGCAAAGCCTTGGATGAGATCGGCATAACGTCTGGATGAGTTCGGTGGTGGCGGGGTCGCTCGGACAAGCAGGCTCTAGTGCCCAATCCGGTAGGCCAGTCGTCGTAGGCTGGACACCGCAGACACATGAAACTCGATCAACGCCTCCGCTTCGAAACCTTCGTTACAGGTTCGTCCAACCGCCTCGCAGTCGCCGCAGCAAAGGCGGTGGCCGATGCGCCGGGCGTGCTGTACAACCCCCTGTTCGTGTATGGTGCGTCCGGCCTCGGCAAGACCCACCTGATGCACGCCGTGGGGCACTCCGCCAAGGACAAACAGCCGTCCCTCGGCGTCGAGTATGTCGCGCTTGACGACTATATGGAGGAGTTCCATCAGGCCATGCAGGGCGGGCGACTCGACACCTTCAAGAAGCGGTACGAATCAGCCGGCGTGCTGCTGCTGGACGACGTACAATTCCTGACCGGGCGTGCCGAGGTCCAGGGTGAGCTCCTCCGCCTCTTCAACGTGCTGCAGGGGCGCGGGACGCAGATCGTCATGACGAGCGATCGGCCCCCGGATGAGATCGCGGATGTCGCCGATCGGCTGCTCACACGCCTCACCGGTGGATTGATCGTCGACGTGGGAATCCCCGACTACGAGACACGCGTTGCCATCCTGCAGAAATTGCAGGGAGAGCGCGCGTCGCGTTTTCGCGACGGCGTGCTGGAAGAACTGGCGCGGGTTGACTTCTCGAACATCCGTGAGTTGCAGGGCGGCCTCAATCGGCTGCTCGCGCACCAGGGGATGAGCGCCGCTGCCATCGGGGTCGCCGACGTTCGACGGCTCGTTGGTGCGCGTGCGACGCCCTCGGCCAACGCGGCGATGTTCGGTGACGACGACACGCCGTTGACCAGAGGCATTACCGGGGACTACGACACGTTCGTGCAGGAAGTGGCGACCGCCGTCGTCGAGCAGGTCGAAGAGTGGCGTGTGCGCCTGGCCGATGCGGCGGCGCGATGGAGGGCGGAAGGCATCAGTGTGGCCGTGCTCGACCGGGCGCTGCAACTGCGAGAGTCACCTGACGTCGAGGGATTGCTGGCGACCTTCGGCGCCGCGGTCGAGTACCTGCGCGACCTCGAGCGGCAGGGCTCCGCCGCTGAAGCCACGCTGTCGGGGCATGCGATCTTCCGGGACCCGGAGCGCGTCAAGGAAGCACACGCCCTCGTGCAGCAGGCAGTCGCATCGATCGAGCCGCCGCCCCGCCCTGACCCGCAACTGGTATTCAGTGCGCTGCATGAAGGTCGTGCCAACCAACTCGCGCTGCGCGCGGCACGCAGCGTCGTCGAGACGCCGGGCACGCAGTATGTCCCGCTCGTCATCACCGGCCCGTCCGGCAGCGGCCGAACGCACCTGTTGCATGCCATCGGCAATGCGCTGCTGGCCGCCGGCGTGCAAACGGTCGCCTGTGTGTCCGCGGCGACGTTTGCTGAACAGCTGATCACCGCACTGCGCGAAGGCGCCGTTGAAAAATGGCGCGCGCGATACCGCAATGCGGGCGCCCTGCTGCTTGACGACATCGAAGCCGTGGCAGGGAAGGAGCGGACGCAGGATGAGCTCTTCCACCTGTTCAACGCACTCCAGAGTGCGGGTCGCCAGGTGGTCCTGACCTCCAGCGTGCCGCCGAACCAGCTCGCCACGCTCGAGGATCGCCTGCGGACGCGATTTGCGCAGGGGCTCATCGTCGAACTGGGCAGTCCCGATGTGGTGCAGCGCACCGCCGTCATCGGCTCGTTCTTTCACGAGCATCATTCCCGCATTGGCGATGCGGTCGTGGCGCAGCTCGCTGAGCGTCCGGCACGATCGATCGGCGACGTGATCACGGTAGCGAAACGCCTGCACGCGGCGGCGACCCTGGCTGGCGCACCAATCACGTCGGCATTCGTGGCGGCCGAGCTGGATGGCGCGGTCTCCCCGCGCCGCGGCATGAAGTATCTGATGGGCGACCCGGAGAATTTCGTGCATCGCTGGCCTGACCTGACGGCGCGCCTGATCGAGGATGGCGACTGATGGCGATTCGCGGAAGCCTCAAGGAGGCCAGTTTCCCCGATGTGCTCCAGCTGCTGGCGCTCGGGCAGAAATCCGGTTGTCTGAGCATCGTCGACGGTACCAACTTCGGCTCCGTTTTCTTTCAGTCCGGCAAGATCTCGTTTGCGGCGATCGTCAACCGACGCGACCGACTCGGCGATTCGCTGGTCAAGCGCGGCCACATCACCAAGGAGCAGCTCGACGACGCCTTGCGTCACCAGCTGAAACACCCCGGACGTCGCGTCGGCGAGCTGCTCATCGAACTCGGCTTCGTGGCGCGTGCCGTAGTCGAGAAGGAGCTGCGCGTGCTGGTGGAGGAAGCGGTCTTCTCGCTCTTCACCTGGACGCAGGGGATCTGGACGTTCGAACCGGATGTGCATCCGGATGGCCGGGAGCTGACCACCGCGATCAATCCGGAATCACTGCTCATGGAGGGCGCGCGCCGGACCGACGAGTGGGCGCTCGTCGAACGTCGCTTCGCCAGCTTCGATCTCGTGTTCGAGATGGACGCCGCGCGTGCCGGGGTGTCGACGCCGCTGAGCGGGGAGCTCGCGGAGGTGGCACACCTGCTCGACGGACGCCGGTCCATCCGCGCCGTCATTGAACGGTCGGGACTCGGCGAGTTTACAGTCGGCAAGGCGTTGTACGAATTGGCGATGCAAGGGTTGCTGATTCAGGTGCACAATGCGGAGTCGATCCGGCTTGACGACGCGGATACGGGGGGCTTCACCGCGGAGAAAGCGCTCAAGATGGGCCTCGCGCTCGCGAAGGCCGGCATGATCGAGGATTCTGCGCGGGAATTCCGGCGGGTGGTGGAAGCCTCGCCCAACGATCCGATTGCTCGGCATCAACTGGGTCTGCTCGCACTCAAGCAGGGTGCATGGGACGACGCGGTCGGGTGGCTCGAACCGCTCGCGCAGCTCGACGATACGACGCCGACGGTGCTTCATCACCTCGCACTCGCGTATGAAGGGCTGGGCCGGGAACTGGACTCCGCCAGGATGCTCGAGCGCGCGGCCCGGACCGCGCCGCAGGTGTCTCCCCAGGTCGAGCTGTCGCGTGCCCTGCACGCCTTCCGACTTGGCGACTACGTGCGTGCTGATCAGCTGCTGTCATCGGCACGCACACGCTTTGACGGCGATGCGCCACCAGCGGTCTGGTTCCATTACGCCTCGCTCGTGGCTGCTGCGCGCGATGACGCCGAACAGGCGCAGGCGCTGCTCGAAGAGGGCATTCGCACCCACCCCTCCGTTGGTGTCTTGCACGCGAACTACGCGGCACTCATGCTCACGCGTGGGGTGCTCACCGCCGCAGCGGCGGCAGTCGAGCGCGGGATGCTGCATGCCGCCAACCTCGCACCGTTTCAAAAGACGGTCGGAGATCTCGCGTATCGCGTTGCCCGGTTCGATGATGCCATGGAGTCCTACCAGCGCGCCGTCCGACTCGAACCGGCGCTGGGTCCGGACATCTATTTGAAGCTCGGAGAACTGCGGTATCAACGCGGCGAGGTCGCCGAGTCCCAGCGGTGCTGGGAACGTGTGCTCGAACTCGATCCGGGCAACCGCCAGGCACAGGTGAGTCTTGACGCCATTCGGCGTGCGTCGTGACCATGCTGACGGCGACGCTGCCAGCGGCTGACACCGCGGCGGCGACCCAGAGCGTCGTCGTTCGGATGGGTGACTGCGGCGTCGCGGGCGGTGCACGCGTCCTGAAGACAGTCGGGCTTGGCTCGTGCCTCGCCATCGTCATCTTTGCGCCGGCCCAGCAACTCGCCGTGCTGGCGCATTGCATGCTGCCGGCACGCGATGAATCCGCCGGAGCCATGAGCAAGTACGCTGACACGGCGGTGCCATCGCTCATCGCGCTGCTCGCCGCACACGGTGGTGAATCGCCGCTGTCCGCGGCGCTCGTCGGTGGCGCATCGATGTTCCCCGGCATCCCGTCAACTTTTCTGCCGGACATTGCCACGCAGAACGTCGAGGTCGCGCGCCGGGCGCTGGCCGCTGCCGGCATTCCTGTGCGCGTCGAGGATATCGGTGGCTCGGTCGGCCGATCCGTTACCGTTGAACCGGCCCGACAGCGCGTCATGGTGCACACCATCCGTGGGGGGAACCGATGGCTGTGATCAGGGCAATCACCCCAGTAGTCTTGTGCCTTGCGGCTGCGCTCAACGGAGCGTCAGCGCGGCCGGCCTGCGAAAGTCTCCTGGAGCGTACGTGACGATCCTCCCCCCCTCAGCGGATGACGTGCTGAGCCCCCTGCGTTCGCAGGTGGACGATCTCGCGCGCGGGTTGGCGGACGTGGTGCCGGCCGACGACCAAGGCGTCCAGTTGAAGCAGCGAATCTTCATTCTCCATCGTGCCGTCGAACAGCATGCGCAGCTGATCGAGACGCTGCAGGGTGAGGTGCGCGCACTGGTCGATGGCTGGAAGTCGCGATTCGGCGCCGGCGGGGGCTCGTCGCTGACGCCGCTCAGTTCCGCGGCGATCCCCGCGCCGGGCGCGGCATCTCGACGCGCGCCCACATCAGCCACCCCGCCAGTTCGTGTTGCCACCGCCACCGCCGAAGCGGTGACCCCCACCGTCGGGGTATCGACTGCTCGATCTGCTGACGGGACCGTCGCGGTCGCCCACGCGCAACGCGCCGCCGCCCAGGGGCAGCCGCGCGTGATCGACGAACTGAATGCGTCGACATTCGTTGAGCGTGGCTGGAGTCGGATTGCGACGGGTGACTACGTCGGGGCCGAGCAGGCGCTCGACAAGGCGCTGACGCTGAATCCCGGGGACGCGCACGCCGAGACGCTGTTGGGATGGGCACAGATGTCGCAGGGGAAGCTCGACTCGGCGATGGCCCTTTTCCAGCACGTGCTCGATCGCGTCCCCGATCATGCACTCGCGCACATCAACGTCGGCTATGTCCTCATGCGCCGGAAGCAATTCGGGCTGGCCCTCGAGCACCTGACGCGGGCGATCTCGCTTGATTCGGATCGAAAGGCAACCTTGTACGCGCACTACTATCTCGGGCTGGTGCACTTCGAGGAGCGGCGGTATGCCGAGTCGATCGGGGCGTTGTTGCGTGCAATCGAGCTGGGTCCGAACCTGATCGAGGCCCGTTTCGAACTCGGGCGGGTACTCTGGTTTGCCGACCGGACCGACGACGCGATTGCGGCGTGGCGCAAGGGGGCGGACCTGAACAAGTTCAACCCATGGAGTGCGCGGTGCAGGGACATGCTGGCGACGATCGCCGATGGAGGCGCCCCCTCGCGCGTCGCCTGAGGGCCTTGGGGTGCGCCTGCCTGCAGGCGCTGGCCCTCGCCGCGATGTGTGCGGGCCACCTTCGCGCCGCGCCTCCAGGGGCCGTGCGGCTGGATCGCGGTCGGTTCACGGTGCTGCATTACCCGGCCGACGGGACGATGGCGGAAGCCGTGCTCGCTGCCGCGGTCTCGCGCGACTCATTTCCCTCGCTGCCGCGCTCATCCTCCCGGATCCTGATCATGATCGCGCCGGATGGCGCGACGTTTCGTGATTGGGCTGGTCCATCGGCAGGACCGGCGACTGCGGCGGTGGCGTTCGCCGAGCAACGCCGGGTCGTGATGCGAGGTCGCCGCGCGCCGCCGAATCGTGACGATCCGCTGCGAGTCCTGCGGCATGAACTCGCCCACGTCGCCCTGTATGAGTATCTGGGCGTGCACGCCGACCGCTGGTTCGATGAAGGCTACGCCAGCTACGCCGCCGGGGAGGAGCGAAACGACGGATTCCTCGCAACGAACGTCGCGCTCTCGTTCCGTCGGATGCCTGCCCTGGCCGCCGTCGACACGCTGCTCACCAGCGCGCGACCGTCGGTGGCACGTGCCGGCTACGCCCTCGCACTGCGGGCCGTGACGGATCTCGCCGCGATGGATTCACAACTCGGACTCGAGCCACTGCTCATCGCCTGGAAGCAGCGGGGGAGCTTCGACCTTGCGACCCGCCGCGCGTATGCGATCACTGCCGAGCGGTTCGAGAGCGAGTGGCAGAACCGGACACGCTGGCGTTTTGCCTTCCTCGCCGTTGGTGTCGACTCGGCGGCCGCCCTGTCGCTGTTGTTGGTCTGCCTCCTTCCGCTCTGGCAATCGAAGCGCCGCGCGCAGCAGGCACGGCTCGATGCCATGCGAGCGCGTGAGGCGATGAACGAGGGCATTTCGCGCAGTCTGGCGCTCGATTCCATGCTGGGTTCGATCGGGGGCGGGCGCGGTGAGTCTGGATCCGATGCTTGACCCGCTCTGGCGTCTCGCATAGCCTCCGCACCTTATGGCATCCTCCGAGACTGATTCTCCGCGCCGCCCCCTCCTCTGGTGGGGACTGGCTGCCGCTGCGCTGGCCCTTGGCTACGCTGACCTCGCCCGTGGTGGGACAACGTTCGCCCCGCTCCTGCTCGTTTTGGGCTACTGTGTGCTGGTTCCGATCGCGATTTTGAAGTAGAGCATGGTTCGTGGAGCCCCCCGCCGAGGTCGCGCGAAGGTTACGATCCGGTTAAGGGCTCGGTAGAGAGGGATTTCCGTCTGGTGTACGCTTGCCCTCGTTACCGGCGACGGGCACTTTTCCGCGTGAGGGTCGCTACTACTGCACGAAGGGCCGGTGTGCGGGGGTGGTGGCGGTTCGTCGGGCGAATAGCTCAGCTGGTTAGAGCACCTGTCTTACACACAGGATGTCCGGGGTTCGAATCCCCGTTCGCCCACTAATGCTGTGTAAGTGATTCTCTGGCATGGCTTTACGCTCTCGGGAAGTCAGACGGCTCGGGAAGCAAATGTCGCACACAGGCGGGAAAGTGTGCAGAATGTGCGCGGATGACCGTCAGCGAGTCGACTTTCCGGCATTCGCACGGCTACCGTCCTGACCATCTTGCACACACGGCCCGCACACTCGCCGCGAAACAGCCTGTAGCAGACTGAGACGCGCCCTTAGACCGTAGGAGAGACCGGGCCGGACCGCAAGACCCGGCGCCGATTCGCTGCGCTGAAGTGTTTGGAAAGGCTTTCATGCTTCCTTCGATTCCGAGCAAGACTGACTGAACGTGAGACGGTGAGTCGGCGCCGTAGTCACAGCGAGTTGCTTCAGTCTCGCTAGCCACCCCGAGGCGCTCCGCTTACTGCCGGTGTCGGGCTGCTCATCATTGAAGGCGCCATCGACCCTGACGGCGCTTTCGTCGCTCCCGGCGTCTCTCTGTTTCGTCCGTCTCGTCATCCAAGCAACCGGGCGGAGCCCGGCAGGAGACGGCCTCTCGGCTCTCAGAGGGGATTACAGGCGGATCAAGGTGCGAGCGCAGCGAGTCTCTCCCCTTGGGCGTCTCTGGGCTGCGGAGAGGCTGGCCGTAGGGGTCTGCGAACTCGGTTCGGCGTCTGCTCGACTGTCAGCCGCGAAAGGTTCTCCAGACCTCTCCCCTTCGATGTAACCGATAGCCGTCTTCGGTATTTCTTCGGTGCCCGGCCCTTAAGGCTGTATTCGGGTTTTCTTCGGTCGCCCCCCCCCCCGCAGGGTTGTTCAGGTTGCTTGGCTGGCCTTGGGGCCCGTGAGGGTCCTGGCGGGGGCGTCGGTAGGGTTCGGGTTGG
>JANPFJ010000465.1:0-2883 GCA_031423355.1 Gemmatimonadaceae bacterium
GATGAACCCGACCACCGGCTTGGTCATCTTCGTCCGGACGAACTCGGCCGCTTCCTGCTCATCCGTGCCTCCAATCTCTCCCATCATGGCGACAACCCGGGTCTGTGGGTCGGCCTCGAACGCTGCCAGCGCATCGATGAAGTTGGTGCCGTTGATCGGGTCACCGCCGATGCCGACGCAGGTGCTCTGACCAATGCCGGCCTTCGTCAGCAGATTGACGATCTCGTAGGTGAGCGTGCCCGAGCGACTGACGACACCGACCGGCCCCGCCATGCAGATACGACCCGGGATGATGCCCACCTTCGACTGGCCGGGCGTGATCAACCCCGGACAATTCGGGCCGAGCAAGCGCGCACCCATCTCCTTCACGTACGGATACACCTTCGTCATGTCCAGCACCGGCACCCCTTCGGTGATGCACACGATCAGCTTCACGCCGGCGGCTGCCGCTTCCATCATCGCATCGGCTGCGAACGGCGGTGGCACGTAGATGACCGAGGTGTTCGCGCCGGTCGCCGCCACGGCCTGCGCGACCGTGTTGAAGATCGGGACGGTCTCCTCGAACTTCTGGCCACCCTTCCCCGGCGTCACACCGGCCACGACCTTCGTGCCGTATTCCATCATCTGCTTCGCATGGAACGAGCCGTCACGGCCCGTGATGCCCTGCACCAGCAACGTGGTGGTGTTGTCGATGAAAATGCTCACTTGGCAGCTCCGGTAGCGAGGGCGACAGCCTTCTGCACCGCTTCGTCCATGTCAGACGAGGCGCTGAAGCCATTCTCCGTGAGAATCTTCATGGCGAGTTCTTCATTGGTGCCCGTCAGACGGATCACGATCGGCACAGTGAGCGGATTGGCCTTGGTTGCGGTGACAATGCCATTCGCCACGTCGTCAGTGCGTGTGATGCCCCCGAAGATGTTGAACAGGATCGCCTTCACATTCTTGTCGGCAGTGATGATGCGCAGTGCGTTGACGACCTTCTCCGGATTCGACGAGCCGCCGATGTCGAGGAAGTTGGCCGGATCGCCGCCGTAATACTTCACCAGATCCATCGTCGCCATGGCCAGGCCGGCGCCGTTGACGACGCAGCCGACATTGCCATCAAGCTTGATGAACGTGAGGTTGGCCTTGCGGGCGTCCACTTCCGCCGGATCCTCGCTGCTTTCGTCGCGCAATGCCTCGATCGCCGGCAGGCGCTCGAGCTCATTGTCGTCGATCACCATCTTGCCATCCACCGCGACGACCTTGCCGGTCGGCGTGACGACCAGTGGGTTGATCTCGGCCAGCGAGCACCCGCTTTCGATGAAGGCCGCATACAACTGCTGCATGATCTTGGCGGCGGCGCGCGCCTGCTTCACGTCCTCATAGAGAAAGAAGCCCATCTCCATGGCCTCGAAGGTCCGCAGTCCGTAGCGGGGATCGACGGGATGGTACTTGATCTTCTCCGGCGTGGTGGCGGCGACTTCCTCGATGTCGATCCCGCCGGCCGCGCTGACCATGAAGACCGGCTTCTTGGTGGCGCGATCGACGATGATGCCGACATAGGCCTCACTCCCGATGTCCTCGGCGATCGTGACCAGCACCTTGAGCACGGTGAGTCCCTTGATGTCCATGCCGAGGATGGCCGTGGCCTTTTCCCGGGCGGCGGCGGGCGTCGCGCAGTACTTCACGCCACCGGCCTTTCCGCGCCCGCCGACATGAACCTGGGCCTTCACCATGACCGGCACCCCGTACTTCACGGCCAGTGCTTCGGCAGCGTCTGGCGTCGTGGCAATGTCGCCTTCGGGGATCGGGACGCCGTGGCGTCGCAGGATCTCCTTGGCCTGATACTCATGTAGGTTCACACACGCTCCATCTGCGATCGGGTGATTGCAGCGACTGTGACGTTAGAACAGCATCACGCGCGGGTGTGCACCGCCAGCGCGTGGGAAGACGGCACTCAGGGTGAGCACCGCATCTCTGGCGTCCAAGATAACCGTCGGTCGCCGAGTCATCGTGGCAGCGAGTCCCGGGGGACGCCGAGGACCCGGCCGAGGGCTTCGAACGAGGCACCGAACTCGGCCCATGCTCCCTTCTGGAGCGCGTCCCGCATCTGGCGGTACATCGACGCGGCGGGAGTTGGCGCGCCGCTGGTCGTGCCGCCATCTCTCCACCTGAGGGCAGCCTCGGGGACACTCGAGGCGACCCCACGGCGAATGCCATCCGTAATCAGGACGGCCGCGAGCTCCGTCGGGCGGCCATCGCGCACCGCGAAGTACGGCGTCAGGAACCGGGCCGTCGTGCCAGGCGCAATGCGCGCTGCCCCACGCCTCGCGCCGGAGAGTGACCCTGGCTGTCGCAGCGAGTCCGACATCTCCTGCGCGCTTCGTACGACACCGTCATAGGGCCGTCCCTCGAGGCTGGGCTGCCATCGGGTCCGTCGGTCCTCGCCACCCGGGGCGACCAGCACGCCCCGCACCACGCCACGACCATCGATCGCAGCGGCCGTCAGCGCATACGTGCTGCGGAACGGAAGCCAGACCGGAACGAAGTCGTCGGGTGTGAAGGCACTGTCGGCGACAACGCCCCGGACGACGGAAAGCCCGACGAACGGCCCGTGACGCCGAATGAATGCGGTTGTGTCCTCCTCGATCGCGCGCGAGCCGAACCGAGCGGCGATGGCCGCCTCCAGTTCGAGCGCATCCGCACGTGGCGGCAGCGCGCGGCGCAACCCATCCGGAAGCGCCGAGATGGGCACCAGACGCCTCGAAAGGCGTTGCAGTGGCCGTCGCGCCAGCAAGGGCGGGTCCGTCTCCCGGAGCAGTGAGACGCGTCCGGTGTGTGCGTTCACCAGCGCCGTCGTTGCGAACTGCGCGGCCGAGAACTCTTCGCCGCGCAGGATCA
>JANPFJ010000466.1:0-1016 GCA_031423355.1 Gemmatimonadaceae bacterium
GGCGACGCGAGCACGAAGGTCCCGGCGATCGCGATCACCAGCCCACCAAGCAGAAAGAATCCGATGGCGGTCGGGTTGGCGCGCATGCTCATGATGCACCTTCGCTGCTGCGGGTGAGAAACTGGTGCACCTGCGGGTTGGGCGGATGGTCGCGCAGCTCAGCCGGCGGGCCGAGTGCCGTCGCGGCTTTCGTGTCGATATCGAGGAACAGCGCGCGGTCGGCGACGCGAAAGATGCTTTCCAGATCGTGGGTCACGATCACGATGGTCGTGCCAAAGCTTGCCTTGAGCTCCAGAATCAGGTCGTCCAGCCGACTCGCGCTGATCGGGTCGAGCCCCGACGACGGCTCGTCGAAGAAGAGCACATCGGGATCGAGCGCGATGGCACGTGCCAGCGCGGCGCGCTTGCGCATACCGCCGCTGATGGCCGACGGATAGAAATCTTCGAAGCCGCGCAGTCCAACCAGCGCGAGCTTGAACGACACGGTGTCGGCGATCGCCCGTGCATCGAGGGCCGTGAATTCCTCCAGCGGCAGCGCCACGTTCTCGGCCAGTGTGAGCCCGCTCCAGAGCGCACCGTTCTGGTACAGCACACCGATGCGGCGCAGCACACGGCTGCGCGCCCCGTCGTCGGTGATGTCGAACGCCTCGCCCTCGAACAGGATCGACCCCTGTGCGGGTGACTTGAGACCGATGAGATGCTTGAGCAGCGTGCTCTTGCCGCTGCCGCTGCCGCCCATGAGCACGAACACCTCGCCGCGCGCCACGGTGAAATTGATGTCCTGCATAATGATGCGGTCGCCGTATCGCATGGTCAGGTCGCGGACCTCGATGGCCGGTGTGTCGTCGATCATACGTGGAGCAGGGCAGCGAGCCAGTCGATGACCGCGTTGGCCGCGATGATCAGCGTGATCCCAAGGACGACGGCGGCGGTTGCGGCGCGCCCGACCGCACTCGCGTCAGAGCCGCCCTGCAGGCCTGTCATGCACCCCGCGACACCCACGATCAGTCCGAAGA
>JANPFJ010000467.1:0-1914 GCA_031423355.1 Gemmatimonadaceae bacterium
AACTGTCGCGCACCGTCGATGCGTCGCGCTGCCAGCAGCTCTTCGGTGCGGATCACACCGAGTGGCTCGCCCAGTTCCTTGCCAATGGCGTTCTGGCCGCCATCACCACGCGTCAGCGAGAGGTAGGCGGCGTCGACCTTCGCGCCGCGCGCCAGCCAGCCGAGCAGGTTGGTGTCTTCGTCGTCCGGGTGCGCGCCGATCATCAGCACGCGCGCGGTGGTTCCGAGCGCCGAAGCAACATCGTGGAGCGCCACCGCGCCCTGCTGCGCACGCAGCATCGACGGGGCGGCAAGCAGGGCGACGATGGCGGCTGACGTTCGAATGAACTGGCGCACGAGAATCAACCTGGGAAGTGAGAGAGCTGCCGTGCTGATTTCAATCAGGCCCGTCGCGCTGCGGCGCGCCCATCAGTCGTGCGATGACGGGCGCGCCGTGTCGAACCATCGTGAGACACGACCGACGTCAGCGGCGGGCAGACACCGACCTGCTCTTGGATGCAGTCTTCTTCGCAGGCACCGACTTCTTCGTGGCAGACTTCTTCGCTGGCGCCGACGCCTTCACCGGTGCTGCCTTCCTTGCTGGCGCAGACGTCTTCACCGCCACCGCCTTCTTCATCGGTGCCGCCGGTTTCGAGGCACTCGTCCGAACGGTCAGCGCTTCGGCAATGATCCGCGCCTGCTCAACCTTGTGCGCGGCTTCGTACCCCTCCGCCGGACTGGCGCGCTCCGGGCGTCCGGCGTACCGCAGCGACACATCGTTGCCGGTCGACAAGCGCAAGCGCGGTTCAGCGAACGTCCAGGCGCCCATGTTCTTCGGTTCCTCCTGCGTCCACACCATCTCAGTGAGGTTCGGATACCGCTGCATCACGGTATCGACCTGTGCCGCAGGCCACGGATACAGCTCCTCGATGCGCACCACGGCAACCTGTTCGCCGGGATTTGATGCGCGGATTTCGTGGTAGATCTTGCCGGTGCAGGCCACGATCCGGGTGACCTTCTTCTCGCGGCCCTTCGTCGACGCGTCATCGATCACCGGCTGGAACGCGCCGGTGGACAGGTCCGCGATCCCGCTCATCGCATCCGGCAGGCGCAACATCGACTTCGGCTGCATCAGGATCATCGGACGCCGCGCGGTGCGGAGCGCCTGACGACGCAGCAGGTGGAAGTACTGTGCCGGCGTGGACGGATAGGCCACCGTCATGTTGTCTTCGGCGCAGTGTTGCAGGAAACGCTCGAGTCGCGCGGACGAGTGTTCCGGGCCCTGCCCTTCGTATCCGTGTGGCAGCAACAGGACGAGCCCCGAATCCTGCGCCCACTTGGCGCCGTCGGCCGCCATGAACTGGTCGATGATCGGCGCCGCGACATTGGCAAAGTCACCGAACTGCGCTTCCCAGCAGACGAGTGTGTCGGCAGCAGCCGTGCTGAATCCGTACTCGAAGCCCATCACCGCTGTTTCGCTGAGCGGGCTGTTCGCAATCTCGATTGCTGCCTTCGCACCGGGAATGTGCTGCAGCGGCGTGTACTTCTCGAATGTGGTCGCGTCATGCAACACGGCCTGACGGTGACTGAAGGTGCCGCGCTCCACATCCTGCCCGGTGAGACGGACATGCACACCATCCTGCAGCAGCGATCCGAAGGCCAGTGCTTCAGCGTGCCCCCAGTCGATCGCTTTTTCGAGGCCATCACGCCGGCGCTCGAGTGTTTTGCCCAACCGCGGATTCGGCGACAATGTCGTCGGCCACGTCAGCAGGGTTTCGTTCAGTGCGCCGAGACGCGCCGCTGGCACCGCCGTCGTGACGGCACCTGAGCCAGTCGGCTCCGAAACGTGCTCCTCATGTTCCGGAGTGGCCTTTCGCACTTCGTCGTGGATCGTCTCGAGCGACTTCGCGAAATCGGTGTCCATCGCATCGACCGC
>JANPFJ010000468.1:0-1934 GCA_031423355.1 Gemmatimonadaceae bacterium
GAACGGAATCCGCTGGATGGAATCGTGCTGCACGCGATACGGCTGCGAGAAATCAGCGTCGGCCTGTGACTCCTTCACGGAGAAATTCGTGCGCGTCATGCCCAGCGGCGACAGCACCAGCTGCTTCAGCCCATCCTCCCACGACGTGCCATTGATGTTCCCGACCAGGTATCCGGCGGTGAGGAACATCAGGTTGTTGTACTGGAACGTCTCGCGCAGGTCCTTGTTCAGTGGCAGGTACGCAATGCGGCGCACCAGATCTTCGCGCGACATCGTGGTGTTGTTGTACCAGAGTGCGTCGTGGCGCGGCAGGCCGCTGCGATGTGTCACCAGGTCGCGCGGCGTGATGTGCAGCGTGGCGAAGTCGGTGTTCATGCGGAACCAGGGCAGGTAGGTGCGCACCGGCACGTCCCACTGCAGCTTGCCCTGATCGACCAGCGCGCCCATCGCGAAGGTGGTGAACGCCTTCGACGACGAGCCGATCGCGTAGAGTGTCTGCGGCGTGGCGGGGAGTTTCTTCTCGAGGTCGCGCATGCCGTGGCCTTTCAGGTACACGGTCTGGCCGTCGACGGTGATGCCGATCGAGAGTCCGACGACCTTCCATGCCACGATGGCCGAGTCGACCCAGGCATCGAAGCCTGCCAGTGCGGCGCGGGCGGCGTCGGCGGGCGCGGCGCCAACGCTCATGGTGAAGGGCAGTGATGCCGTGCCTTGACGGAACACTCCCGTGATCGCGCGGCCGTCCGGGCTGCGGATGCCGGCGAAGGTTGGTGTGCCCGGCACGCCGCTGATGGTGAAGCGGGCGGAATCGGCGCGGACGCGTACATCGATCAGTGGTACATCCTTCGCGCCCTGCTGGGGGATCGAGATGTCACCAGTGCAGCGACCATCGGCCTGCGACGTGAAGTCGACGTCGAATGCCAAGGCGCCGGTCGGCAGGGTAATCGAGCCCGACCAGTGTCCGGCGCAGGGCGTGGTGGCTTGCGCCGCGAGTGGAGCCGTTGCCACGGCTGCGGCGAACAGGGCGCGGGTCAGTCGGGACAGGTGCACGGGGCGTCCTTGAAGTCAGGAGAGCGGAGCGCGTGTATGGGGAGTGCTGCGCGGTGGACGCTACTGGTGCGGGGGGAGGCGTGCAATGCTGAGGGGCATGTACGTTTCGGCATGCCAATCACTGACTTCGCCTCGCTTCCCGACCGCGCCCGCGTCTGGGTCTTTGCTGCTGACGTTCCCGTGGCCGACGCCACGCCGCTGTTGACCGCGGTGGACGCACACCTGTCGCAGTGGGCGGCGCATGGCGTACCGCTGCTCTGCGCGCGCGACTGGCGGGAGGATCGGTTCCTGGCGATCGCGGTGGATGAAGCGGCGACCGGCGCGTCGGGGTGTTCGATCGACGGGTTGTTCCGCACGATCGGTCGTGTGCAGTCGGCGGTTGGTGCGGATCTGCTGGCGTCGGGGCGAGTGGCATGGCGTGCCTCGGATGGCACGATTCACGTCGAGTCTCAGCAGACGTTCAGCGCGCGTGCGGCGGCCGGTGACGTGACGCGGGAGACGCCGGTGTTCGAGACGCTGGCGGAGACGGTTGGCGCGTGGCGCGAGGCGTTTGAGAAGCCGGCGGGGGAGAGTTGGGCCCGGGGGTTGGTGGGGTGATCAGGCGTCCCTGCTGCGAAGTCACCTGCGTGTGTCGATGACCGGCCGCGGACGACGATGTCTCGGTCTCGCGGGAACATGTCGCCGCGCGACTCGAGGCTGCACTGGCTGCGGGCGGCCGGATCGTTGACGCCACGCACGCGCCGTCACCTATCGCTTCGTCCAGAACAGAATCGTTCCGCACCCATCCTGCTCAGAGAACTCCACCGGCGCGTTCGCGGCCCTGTACACCTCGACCCCGAACAATTCATCCGGGCGGATGAGTCCGTCGATCTCGCCGATGGTGA
>JANPFJ010000469.1:0-1136 GCA_031423355.1 Gemmatimonadaceae bacterium
GAGCGCGCGATACAACACATCGTGCACCAGCGTGCTCTTGCCGCTGCCCGAGACACCCGTCACGCAGACGAAGCACCCCACCGGGATCTTCATCGTCACGTCGTGCAGCGTGTGCGCCGAGATACCGCTCAACGTCAGGTATCGGGGGCCGGCGGTGCGACGCGTCTCCGGCAGCGGGATGCTCACTGCGCCGGTAAGGTACTGCCCCGTCAACGGGCTCTTCGCCGCCTCGCTGAGCGGGCCGCTGAACACCACCTCACCACCCTTGTCGCCGCTACCGGGGCCAATTTCGACCATCCAGTCGGCCATGCGCACGGCCTCGAGATCGTGTTCCACCACGATCACCGTGTTGCCGACATCGCGCAGCCGGCGCAGCAGCCCGAGCAACCGGTCCATGTCACGCGGGTGCAGCCCGATGCTCGGTTCGTCGAGCACATAGAGCGTATCAACGAGCTGCGCGCCGAGCGAGTTGGCGAGTGCTATGCGCTGCGCCTCGCCACCGCTCAATGTGCGCGCTGCGCGATCCATCGAGAGGTACCCCAGCCCCACATCGCGCAGGAACCGCACCCGCGCCCGCGCCTCACGCAGCACGGTCTCGGCGATCTGCATCTCGAACGGCGACAGCGCCAGCGACTCGGTCCACACGTCCAGCGCATCCACCGACATCGCGCTCACGTCGGCGATGTTGACACCGGCGATGCGGATGTTGAGCGCGTCCTTCGTGAGACGCGAGCCGCCGCAGGTGGCGCAGGTCGTGGCCGACTGATACTGCCGCAGGAAGACCCGGATGTACTGCTTGTAGCGCTTCTCTTCGAGCGCCTTGAGAAACGGAAAGACGCCGGTGAAGCCCTTCGTCTTGCCCCGCAGCAGAAACTTGCGCTGCTCGGCCGGGAGCGACTTCCAGGGCGCGGTCCACGAAATGCCGTCCCGCTTCGCTATGTCGTACAGTTTCTTCCGCGGCTCCTCGTAGCGGGGCATCGTCCACGGATGAATCGCGCCGTCGCGCAGCGAACGATCGGGGTAGGGCACGATCAACGCTTCGTCATACTCGAGCGTGGCGCCGAAGCCATTGCAGGTGGCACAGGCGCCGCGCGGGTTGTTGAAGCTGAAGAGCTGCGGCGAGGGTGTCGGCGCTT
>JANPFJ010000470.1:0-1363 GCA_031423355.1 Gemmatimonadaceae bacterium
GAGCGCGCGATACAACACATCGTGCACCAGCGTGCTCTTGCCGCTGCCCGAGACACCCGTCACGCAGACGAAGCACCCCACCGGGATCTTCATCGTCACGTCGTGCAGCGTGTGCGCCGAGATACCGCTCAACGTCAGGTACCGGGGGCCGGCGGTGCGGCGCGTCTCCGGCAACGGGATGGTCACCGCGCCCGTGAGATACTGACCCGTCAGCGGACTCTTCGCCGCGTCGCTGAGCGGGCCGCTGAACACCACTTCGCCCCCTTTGTCGCCGCTGCCGGGGCCAATTTCGACCATCCAGTCGGCCATGCGAACAGCCTCGAGATCGTGTTCCACCACGATCACCGTGTTGCCCACATCACGCAGCCGGCGCAGCAGCCCAAGCAACCGGTCCATGTCGCGCGGATGCAGCCCGATGCTCGGCTCGTCGAGCACGTAGAGGGTGTCCACCAGCTGCGCGCCGAGCGAGTTGGCAAGTGCAATCCGCTGTGCCTCGCCACCGCTCAGTGTGCGCGCCGCACGGTCCATCGACAGGTATCCCAGCCCCACATCGCGCAGAAAGCGCACCCGCGCCCGCGCTTCGCGCAGTACCGTCTCGGCGATCTGCATCTCGAACGGCGAGAGCGCCAGCGATTCGGTCCACACGTCCAGCGCATCCACCGACATCGCGCTCACGTCGGCGATGTTGACACCGGCGATGCGGATGTTGAGCGCGTCCTTCGTGAGACGCGAGCCGCCGCAGGTGGCGCAGGTCGTGGCCGACTGATACTGCCTTAAGAAAACGCGGATGTACTGCTTGTAGCGCTTCTCTTCGAGCGCCTTGAGAAATGGGAAAACGCCGGTGAAGCCCTTCGTCTTGCCACGCAGCAGGAACTTGCGCTGCTCGGCCGGGAGCGATTTCCACGGCGCAGTCCACGAAATGCCGTCCCGCTTCGCGATGTCGTACAGTTTCTTCCGCGGCTCCTCGTAACGGGGCATCGTCCACGGATGAATCGCGCCGTCGCGCAGCGACCGATCGGGGTAGGGCACGATCAACGCTTCGTCGTACTCGAGCGTGGCGCCGAAGCCATTGCAGGTCGCACAGGCGCCGCGCGGGTTGTTGAAGCTGAAGAGCTGCGGCGAGGGTGTCGGTGCTTCGGTGCCATCGTCGGGGCAGGCGAAGCGTTCAGTGAACGCCACGCGGGTGCGCGGCTCGTGGCCGGCGGGCAGTGAGACCGCGGCCGGAAAGAGCAGGGCACAGTCGCCGTCACCTTCGGAAAATGCCGTGCTGACGGCGTCCGCGACTCGGCCCCCGACTTCAGCATTCACCGTCAGTCGGTCCGCCACCACGTCGATGCGCTTCACCGACGCGATACTGCGCTTC
>JANPFJ010000471.1:0-2420 GCA_031423355.1 Gemmatimonadaceae bacterium
TGACTCAAGGATCTACGCCAGTGTCTCGCGAACCGAGTCGGATGGCTGGCGCCGCAATTCGGCCGGTGAGCGTACGCTGCTGTCATCGGGCTTCGTAACGCCGCTCGGCAAGCAGACGCGTCTCTCCCTTCGGTTGACAGGAGCGCAGAACGACTTTGGTATTCCGGGTCCACTGACGGCGGCGCAGGCGCTGGCCACACCGCGCGACGCCAACGCGACCTACAACACGCGCCGCGAGCGCCGTGAGAATCAGGTGATCCGGTTCGGCACGACGCTCGAAGTTGCCGATGGTGATGACGGCGTCCTGACGGTCATGTCGTACGTCACGCCGAAAAAGCTGATCCGATCCGAGCGCAACACGTATCGTGAATTCAACCGCGTACACGGCGGCGGAGGCATCAACTTCCGGGAGCAGTACGGCGCGCACAACATGCTGTTTGGCGCCGACGTGCAGCATCAGGACGGCCCAGCGAAATTCTGGTCGCTCACGCCTGCCGGTGAGAAGGGCACCACGCTGCAGCAGGACAGGAATGAACAGGCAACCACCGGTGGCCTGTTCGTCCAGGACGAATGGGCCGTCAATTCGCGGGTCATGCTCAACATCGGCGGCCGATACGACGCGCTGCGCTACGGCCTCACCGATCGCATCCGCCCGAAGCTGAGTGGAAGCAAGAGTTTCACGCAGTTCTCGCCCAAGCTCGGCGCGGTATACCGGGCCGCCGCCGCCAACGTTTTCTATGCCAACATCGGTGGCGGAATTGAGGTGCCGGCCAACAACGAAACCGATCCAGCCTCGACCTTTGGCCAGGATACCGTCACCGGCATCAACCCATTGCTCAAGCCGATTCGGTCACTCACCTACGAAGTGGGCACGCGGAATGTGCTCGCACTGACCGCGCCGGGAACGAAGATGCTGCGCTATGAAGTGTCGGTGTTCAATACCGAGGTGCAGAACGAGCTGGTGCCGTATCGCGGCGGTCGGTTCTACTTCAACGCGTCGAAGGCCCGCCGTCAGGGGGTGGAACTGGGCGGTGAGCTCGAGCTCGAGGAGGGGTTCGCGCTGCGTGGCACCACGACCCTGATGCGCGCCACATACATCGACTACACGGTGGACTCGGTGCACTACGGCAAGCCGGGTCAGTTCGCCAACTACTCCGGGAACGCCATGGTCGGTGTGCCGCGCACCATGGCGTCCGGCGGCGTGCGATACGACGTGAGCGCGACACCCTTTCGGTTCGATGGCGAAGTGCAGTACACGGGCAACTACGTTCTCGATGATGCGAACCGCGTCGATCTGCCGTCGGCCACCGTGTTCAACGCCACGGTGTCCCTGCGGCGCCCGGCTCGGCTGTATCGCCAGCTGGGACTGACGGGTTTCGTCCGCGTCGAGAACCTGCTCGACCGCCGCTACCTGACCTCGGGGTTCCTGAACCCGGACGTCGTGGGCGGACAGCCGGTCGCCTTCGAACCCGGCTTCCCGCGCGCGTTCATCCTCTCGCTCGGCCTGGTGCGACTGCCCTGAGCGGGCATCGCACGATTCGGGAGGCGCGCGTTCCGGCTGGCAGCGATCGTTGGGAGTCATCTTCTTGGAGATCCTCGTGACCGCTGCCAGCTTGCTGCATATGCCCACCGTAGAGACTGTCCCGATCGAGCAGACCCGCGCCGAGTCGGCCGTGTTACGCGCCAGGGCATTGCTCGATCACGCGGTGCTCTCAGGCCGCGAAGGCCGTATTCCGCTGATGGAACTTGCAGCGCAGGTCGGCATGAGCGCGGCGCACCTGCAGCGCCTCTTCACCGCCATCGTCGGCGCGTCGCCGTCGGCGTACTTGCGCAGCCGCCGCGCCGATTCGTTCCGACGCGCGCTGCGCGGTGCCGGCACTGTCAGTGCAGCGACCTTCGACGCGGGGTACGCTGCGTCGAGCCGCGCCTACGCCGACGCCACGCGACACCTCGGCATGACACCATCGGCGTATCGACGCGGTGGTGACGGCGTGACCATTCGCTGGGCCGCCACCGACACGCCCCTCGGCCGACTCGTCATCGGCGCCACGGAGCTCGGACTCTGCTGGGTGTCGCTGGCCGCCAGCGACGAGACGCTGGTGGGCGAACTGCAGGCCGAGTTCCCGCGTGCCGATGTGACGGCGGCAGCGGATGGCGCGCTGTCCGGCATGCTCGACGCCGTCGTGGCACGGCTTCGCGGCGACCACGCCCTGCCCGACGTCGCGATCGACATGCAGGTGACTGCATTTCAGCAACGCGTGCTCGATGCGCTGATCGCCATCCCATTCGGCGAAACGCGCAGCTACTCGCAGATCGCGGCCGCCATCGGCAAGCCAGGCGCGGCCCGTGCGGTGGCGAATGTCTGCGCCACGAATCGCGTGGCGGTGGTCATTCCCTGTCACCGCGTGATCCACTCCGAC
>JANPFJ010000472.1:0-1123 GCA_031423355.1 Gemmatimonadaceae bacterium
GGTCGATGGCGGTGTTGGAGATTGCGGAAGCCATGATGGCGATGCCGGTCAAGCCAAAACGCTCGACCATATTTATTTGGCACACCGGCGAGGAACGCGGCCTTGATGGATCCGCGCACTTTGTGCGCAACCCCACGGTGCCGTTAGACTCGATCGTCGCGCAAATCAACATCGATATGATCGGCCGCGGACGCGCTGAGGATCTACCGGGCGGCGGCGACGATTACGTCGGCGTGATCGGTTCCTTCTTCGATTCCAAGGACCTTGGCGAAACGGTGAAGGCGGTGAACCAGAAGCGCGCCAAACCATTGAACTTCGACTACAAGTTTGATGATCCCATCAAGTGGGCGGGCTACAACAACATTTACCAACGCAGTGATCACTACAACTACGCGCGGGCCGGCGTGCCGATCGCGTTCTTTTTTACCGGTCTGCATGGCGACTACCATCAGTACAGTGATGAACCGGAGTTCATCGACTATCCGCACTACGCGAAGATTGCGAACTACATCAAGGAGCTGACGGTCGAAGTCGCGAACGGTCCGCGGCCGCAGTTGAACGGCACCAAACCCGCCAAGCCCAAGAAGATCGGCTGACCGATTACGCGTTCCGTGTGTTCGATGCCCGCTCGTCGCTACGGGCGGGCACCACAGCGCGCAACGGCCAGCTTGACGTACACGAGATGCGCGTTGAGTCCGGGATTGGATTCCCCAAACCCCGCGTTGGACACATGGGGGAGCGCATAGCCCGACGAGAGCGCATACCGATCGGTCAACATCCACTCGGAGGCCCGGACGCCCACTATGCGCGACCGCTCTGCCGATTGCCCTTGCAGCACCCGGCCACTGGCGACCAGCAGCAGCGTCGCGGCTAATCGACAGAGAGCAGATTCGTCCATAGGCAAGACCCTGATTGGGGGTCGCGACAGCGAGACATCCGCCACGCGAGGTTCGACTGGTGCGTACCGTGACGAAGTGTACACAGCAGCTACGGGAACAGGGTGTCCAGCGTCTACCTTTCAACGATGCATGGTTCTGAACTCTCCGCCCCCCTAGCCGACCGGCCCTCGTGACGAACATCCCCGCCGACGATGCCCGCCTGCCCGAATCCCCGGCCTCGCCAG
>JANPFJ010000473.1:0-1734 GCA_031423355.1 Gemmatimonadaceae bacterium
TACGGGGAAATCGTATACGGCTGCGGTTCGGACGGAGGGACCCGAGGGCGACACATTCGTGCGTTCCCTCGACCTGCGCGCGATTAAGCAGGATCCCGGTGAATTTGGGCTTCTGACCTATGACCCGGCCTTCATGAATACAGCCTCCTGTCGGAGCGCCATCACCTACATTGATGGGGACAAGGGCATACTCCGCTATCGCGGGTACCCGATTGAGCAGCTCGCCGAGAATGCCTCATTCTTGGAAGTGTCGTACCTGCTCAGAAAGGGTGAACTCCCGACACAGAGTGAATACGATACATGGGTGCACGACATCACTTATCACACCTACGTCCACGAGAATATTCGAAAGTTCCTCGAGGGTTTCCGCTATGATGCACATCCCATGTCGATGTTGTGCAGTGCCACCGCGGCACTCTCGAGTTTTTACCCGGAAGCGCGCAACATTCACGACGAGCATCAGCGGTACATTTCCGTCGTACGGCTTATGGCGAAGCTCCCGACCATCGCGGCCTTCGCGTACCGCCATGTGAAGGGTCTGCCCTTCATCTATCCCGACAATGACCTTTCCTTCGTCGAGAACTTTCTCTCCATGGTGGCTCGAATGTCAGAGCCCAAGTACGAAGCGAATCCCGTGTTTGTCAAAGCACTGGAAGTACTCTTCATCCTGCATGCTGATCACGAGCAAAACTGCTCGACCAGCGCTGTACGCGCAGTTGGGTCTTCGGGGGTTGATCCATTCTCCGCGATCGCCGCGGGTATAGCGGCACTCTTTGGCCCGCTGCACGGTGGTGCGAACGAAGCGGTACTGCGCATGATTCAAGAGATCGGACATGTAAAAAACATCCCGGCCTTCATCGAACAGGTGAAGAGCGGGAAGGGCGAGCAGCGCTTGATGGGATTTGGCCACCGCGTCTACAAAAGCTACGACCCGCGAGCGCGCATCGTGAAAAAATTGGCCGACGAAGTGTTCAGTCAGGTCGGCATGGACAAGGACCTGGAGATCGCGCTGGAGCTCGAGCGCATTGCCCTCTCGGACGACTACTTCATCTCACGAAAGCTCTACCCGAATGTTGATTTTTATACGGGCTTGATCTACCGCTCGATGGCCTTCCCAACCGATTTCTTCACCGTCCTCTTTGCGGTGGCACGCGTCTCGGGGTGGTTGGCGCAGTGGGAGGAGATGATCACCGACAAAGAGCAAAAGATAACGCGACCGCGGCAGATCTATGTCGGATCGGCGGAGCGTGACTACCGCGACAGCCTTGTCGACAAGCTGCCGAACACCCGCAAAGACAGCATACGAAAGTAGAAGGCGCGAGCGACTCGTGCGGAGTTCGTGACGTGCGTATCGGACGACTCGTCTCAGACGTAGCTCCGATGTGGGTCACTTGGCGTGTTCTGAAGGCCGTTTGGTGATCGCCTCTCAATCGTGGCGAACGCCTTGCTTGCAGAGCCGACTGCGATGTTCACGTTCTATCCCATCTCTTTTCGCATTTTGAACGTTTCGATTCCGAAGCAATCGCCTGCGCTGACGCCGTCGATGGTGGTCGCCCGGACGGTGCATCACTTGAACTCCCGCCCACGCGTGGCCATGGCCGTAACGATCGTTCTGGCGCTGGCCAGCACGGCGTTCTACTGGCTGTTGCCGTTCACGCCGTCGCGTTCGAACGAAAATCCGGATAACAAGTTGCAGTACGTCCCAATTGCTGAGTCCATTGCAAGTGGCCATGG